>JASHVI010000086.1 GCA_030039525.1 Thermoplasmata archaeon | reverse complement strand
GCTCTGCTCAACCCCGGGAGCCCTCGGGTCGTCTCGTCTGTTGATATTACACAGGTACTCTCCCCGATTCGGGGGGGCGACGTAGGTGACTCGGCTTTCGGGCGTGTATGTGTTCGCTGTTCTCGGGACCATTCTTGCCGTCTCGTCCGCGGCGTCGGCAAGTGGCGGGTCACCCTTTTTCCACGCGAGCCCGTCGTATGCGGGGTCCGGCGCCCATTCGATCAAACGAGTACGCGAATTTTCCCGGGGGAATGGGACCGGCTCCAACACGGTGAAGCCACGGCCTACGTTCTCGCTCGCTACGGGCGTGGCTACTTCGATCCAGAATTCCACGGCGACCGGCGCAGGCTACGAGGCTACGACCGCCACCGGACTCTTTCAGTTGCCATTCACGTGTAACGGGACGTGCGTAAACGGTCGGAATTCATTTTCCGTCGATTGGAATATCACGTGGCGCGCCTATGCGACCACCAATTGCCTGCCCGGGGGCAACGCGTCGGTGGCCTACTCGGCGGTGATGGCGGGAACCTGGGTGCAGCTCCGGGTCGACGTGACGGATGGGGGGAGGGGGGTCCGCCCCGTGGCCACGTATCATACGTGGTTGTTCCAGCAGGAGCTGCTTGCCCCGGGCACGGTGTCCGGGGGGTCCACCGCGCAGAATCTCAACATCACGTTCAACGCGGACCTCAGTACGGGCACCACCTACGAGATTTCCAGCTACCTTCTGGTCATCACGATCGCGACGCCCTTGAACACCGCCGGGCCGGTGTGCTCTAGCACCGCCTCGGCGAGCGTCGGGGGGACTTCGCCCACCATCCTGAACGGGATCACCATCGCGTAGGTCAGGGATCGGCCGTCGATCCCTCCCCTGCGGCCCCGCCCTGGGGTTTCGTTTGGGCGCAGTAGTCGGGTGGTCGGACTGGGCGGCCGCGAGTCGAGCTTGGGCTTACTCTCCGTACCGACGCCGGCGCTCCTGAAACGCGCGGATCGCCCGGAGGAAGTCGCGGCGGGTGAGGCCGGGCCAGAGCACGTCCGCGAAGTACAGCTCCGCGTAGGCGGTCTGCCAGAGGAGGAAGTTCGAGATCCGCTCCTCGCCGCTGGTCCGGAAGACGAGGTCCGGGTCCGGCAGGTCCGCGGTGTAGAGGCGGGCCGACACGGTGCGGTCCGCGATCTCCTCGGGCTTCAGTCGGCCCGCGGCGACGTCGCGGGCGATCGACCGGATCGCCTCCAGGATCTCGTCGCGGCCCCCGTAGGCGATCGCGACGTTGTAGAAGTAGTTCGAATAGGAGGCGGTCGCCGCCTCCGCGACCCGGATCGCCTCGGCGACGTCGGGTCGGAGCGCGTCGAGGTTGCCGAACGCACGGACCCGGATCCCGTGCTTGTGGACCCGCTCGTCGGTCTCGATCTGACGGAAGCTCCGGGCGAAGAGGTCCATCAGGGGACCCATCTCGTCCCGCGAACGGCGCAGGTTCTCCGTCGAGAGGGCGTAGACGGTCAGGATGCGCAGGCCGATCTCGAGGCACCAGTCAAGGACGTGCTCGAGGGTCTCCTTGCCCCGGACGTGCCCGTCGCGGATCAACAGCCCGTGGCTCGCGGCGAACCGTCGGTTCCCGTCCATGATGATCGCGAGGTGCTTCGGCACCGGGGCTGAGCGGACCCTCTCGAGCAGCGCCTTCTCCTGCGCCTCCCGGAACGCGCCGGCGAGGAGGGTCGCGACGCTCGTCCGGGTGGTTGGAGGGGCGCCGCCGTCCGCCACGGAATCCCGGAGCCCTTGTGCGAGCAATAAGGTTGAGAGGCAGGGCACGGCCCCGGGGGAGACCGGAGAAGTCCATTCGCTGGAGCGTGCTGCTCCATTTGGCCGAGCTCGCCGAGGCGAAGTGAGGCTGCGCCGAGGCGATCTCCCGACCGCAGACCGTGCGCGGGGGGCGCGCCCTGGTCGGGAGTTCCGGGGCGACCGGTCCGTCCGGCGCCCGTTCGAACCCGAGTCCCAGGCTCGACAGACCTAGATCCTAGACCGCTAGACTACCAGGGCAGCGCCCGAGAGGTCTACAAGCGTCGATTCATGAACCTTGCCCGGGTCGGTCGCGGCAAGGCGGGCGATAGCGGCGGGCCGGACCGTGCGGGTGCGAGCGCACGTTTATGTTGGAGGAGCCGGCACAGCGGCTCCCCGCGCGGTGGGAACCATGCGGTCGACGTCGGGGACCTGGAGCTTCGTACTCTTCAGCCTGCTGCTCGGCGTGATCGGCCTGCACCTCGCGGGCGTCAACGTGACCCCCGCATTGCGCGCGGTGGTGGACGGCGCCCAGCGCCTCTTCGGAACCTCGCTGTAGTCCCGCGCGGCGGGGACGGCGCCCTCACCGCCTCGGCTCGGAGCCCAACGCCCGGTAGATTTCCCGGTAGCGTTCGACCATCCGCCCATCGGAGTACTCCTCCGAGAGCTCCCGGCCCCGTCGGCCCACCTCGTCCCGCCGCGCGGGTTCCTCGAGCTCCTGGAGCGCCGAGGCGAACTCCTCGAGCGAGCGCACGCAGCGGCCGGCGCCCTGGGCTGCGAGCTCGGGAGCGGCGCCGGCCGCCCAGGAGACGAACGGGCGCCCGGCGGCCATCGCCTCGAGCAGCAGCACCCCGAACCCCTCGTAGTCGCTCCCGAGGACCACGGCGTCCGCTCCGCGGAGATGCGCGACGACCTCCGACCGGGGCAGCTCCCCGAGCGCCCGCCACTCGATCCCCCGCCGATCGGCGAGGGAACGGCAGGGCGCGAGCCCGAACGGGGAGGACGGCACGTCCCGCCCGGCGACCAGCAAGGCCCACCGACCGCGGGTCGCCTCGATCGCTTCGAGGAGCCGGTCGACCCGCTTGTTCTCGTAGAATCCCCCGACATAGACCGCCACGTGGGGCGCTGAGAGCCCGTACCTCGCCCGGAGGTCCGGCGGGGAGCCTCCGCTATCCCGGAACTCGGCGAGGGGGATCCCGTTCGGAACTCGGGCGATCCGGGAGGTCGGGAACCCCCACCCGCCGATCTGGCGCGCCTCGCGTTCGGTGAGCGCGGCGTAGCGGCCGAAGTGCCGCAGCGCGCGAGGCAGGTAGCGCTCGAAGTACCAGCGGTCGAACCGCCGGGGCCGGATGTCGTACTGGTAGAAGCCGTGGGGCGTGACGAGCTGGGGCCAGCGGAACCACCGGGAGAACGGGAGATAGAAGTCGGCGCACCAGATCCGGTTCCCGTGCAGATGGAAGACGTCGGCCTCCAGCCTCCGCAGGGTCCTCAGGTAGCCTACCGGCAGCCGGACCCCTCCGACGTGGCGCATCCTCAGTCGGTGAACCTCGACCCCGTTCAGGGTCTCGAGCGGCATGGCGCCCGGCTCGGCCTGGGTCAGTACGGTCGCCGAGTCCCCTCGGGCCACGAGCCCTTCCGCGATGGTCTGGACGATCCGTTCGGTCCCGCCGAGCGCGGGGAAATACCGGTGGGTCGCGAGGAGGACGCGCACGGAACCTCCCCTCCCCCGGGGGTCTAGGGGGCCCCGGACCGGGGAGGCCGGGAGCGCCGCCGGGGGATCTGTCCGGGTCGGAAGAGGCCCTCGGGAGTGACGAACCGTGTGACCAGGCGGGCCGGCGTCACGTCGAACGCCGGGTTCCGCGCGCGGCTCCTCCCGGGGGTGAGCCGCGCCGGGCCGATCCGCCGCACCTCGTCCTCGCCACGCTCCTCGACGGGGATCTCCGCCCCGCGGGCCGTCTCGGGGTCGAAGGTGCTCCAGGGGGCGGCGACGTAGAACGGGATCCCGTGCTCGCGGGCGATCAGCGCCTTCTCGTAGGTGCCGATCTTGTTCGCGAAGTCCCCGCTCCGGGCGATCCGGTCCGCACCGATGATGACCGCGTCGACCTCCCCCCGCTGCATGAAGTGGCCCGCGGCGTTGTCCGCGATGACCGCGTGCGGGATCCGCTCCCGGTCCAGCTCCCAGGCGGTGAGTCGGGCGCCCTGCAGGAGCGGTCGG
>JASHVI010000008.1 GCA_030039525.1 Thermoplasmata archaeon | reverse complement strand
ATCGATTTCACCATCGAGCCCCAGGTCCCGGCGTCCACGGCCTCTCCGCCGGCCAAGGTCTGGTCGATCGCGCAGATCGAGCTCGCCGTCGGGGCGGCGGCCGCCCTCGGGGCGCTCGGGGCGGGGGTCGCGGTTTGGCTCTGGGCCCGTCGGTCGAAGTCCACGAAGCCCCCCTCCTAGCGCTGGGTCCCTTCCGGCCTCCGCCGGAACTCGGCGGGCCCCCCGACGGGTTCTAACCCGCCGCGGGTAAAGCCCCGCGGCTCGCGGAGGGGACGATGGCCTCCCCGGCGTGGTCCTCGAAGGGCCTCAGGGTCCTCCTGCCGATCTCGGGGCTCCTCCTGGTGCTCCAGTACGGGCTCGGGCTCTGGACGAACGCCTACGCGCCGGCCTCGGGCTTCACCGGCAGCACCAGCTTCGCGGCGTACTCGGCCCACATCGCCGTCGGGTTCCTCCTCGGCCTCTTCGTCCTCCTGGTGCTGGTGTTCGCCCTCCTGACCAAGGAGCCCCGTACCATTGTCCTCTCGGCGGTGCTCTTCGTCTCGGTGGCGATCGCCGGCGTGGCCGGCCATCTCTTCGTGAGCACGACGCCGAACCCCCCCATCGAGTCGGTGGTCATGGGGCTCGCCTTCCTCGTCGCGTTCTGGTGCGGCGTGGCGCTCGGGCTCTCGCAGATGATGGCGCGACGCGGGGCGTCGGCCCCTCCGACGGGACCCGCCCTCGCGGCGCCGCCGACCGCGTGAGCCGGCGTTAGGCCCCGGCGACGCCCCGACGGGACCCGGGGGACGGGCTCATCCACCGGTCTTCGGCGGGTCCTCGCTCCACGCGGCCGACGAGGGGGCGGCCGCGGGAGGCTTCGCCACGGGCGCCACGACCGGGGCGGGGGTCGTGGAGGGCGCCGCGGGCGCGGCCGAGCCCGAGGGGCTCCACGGGTGGGGCGGGCTGGATCCCGCTCCCCGACGGGCGCGGGCGTAGAGGGCGAATCCGACCACGGCGGCGAGGCAGGCGGCGATCAGCGCCGCGAGGAGGGCGTAGAACTGGTCGTTCGTGAACGACCTCGACGGCGAGGAGGTGGTCGTCTTGGTGGTGGTGGTGCCGGTGCCCCCCGAGGAGCCCCCGCCCGATCCGCCGGAGCCGCCGCCGGAGCCTCCGCCGGTGCCCCCGCTGCCGCCGCCGGAGGAGCCCCCGCCGCTGCCGCCCGACCCGCCTCCGCCCTGGCTCGTGTTGCCGCCGCCCTGGGTGGAGTTGTTCCCGCCGCCCTGCACGATCGTGGTGAGGGCGACGTACGTGACCGAGACCGACGCCGAGGAGGCGTCGACGAGGACCGTCCCGTACGGGCTGGTGAGCGCGTAGCCGCTCACCGGGCCGGCCGACCAGTCGTACGAGCCGTTCGGGACCTCCAGCGAGAGCTGGTCGGTCGTGCCGTTGAGCGCCTGCCCGTCCACGTGGACCGACCAGGCGGTGCCGTTCTTCAGGCCGGATTCGGTGAAGGTGAGGGCGTACTCGACCGGCTGGAAGCTCAGCACGACGGTCTGGTTCGCCCCGTCCATCGCGACCGACCCGCTCGACGGGGAGGTCAGGGAGTAGCCCGGGACGGCGGCGACCGAGTAGGCGAAGCTCTCGTTGGCGGCGTCCGGGTCCTCGAACAGGAGCGCGGACTGGCTCCCGGCGAGGCGGGTCCCGTCGACCGTGACGGCCCAGTCGGTGCCGTCGGGGAGCCCGGTCTCCTCGAACTGGATCCCGGTCGAGCTCCACGGGCGGGCGAGCGGGTAGTGGTCGACGTTGGAGACGTTGATCTCGAAGGGGAGGTCGACGATCCCGTCCGGACCGGAGAGGTTCTGTCCCGGACCGCTCCACTCGTCCGGCCCGGTGAAGTTGCTCCAATAGTTGCCGCCGACCGGGTACCCCGCGTCCCAGGCGATCTGCTGGAAGGAGCCGAGGTTCACCCAGCCGCTGTCGTTGACGAAGTTGTTGTGGAAGATCCGGGCGCCGAGGTTGGCGAGTATCTCGAAGCCGTCGGTCGCGTTGGCGAAGAGGTTCGCCTCGACCGTGAGGTCGACAGTGTCGAAGAGCTCGATCGCGGTCGCCCCGCCGGTCACGGCGTTCCCGTCGACGAGCCCGAAGCTGAAGGCGTTCAGCAGGAGGCCGGTCTCGGCGTTCTCGATGGAGTTGTTCGTGATCGAGAGGTCCGACTCCTGGAGGGCGTAGATCCCCTCCCCGAAGGCCCCGGGGGCCGGCGCGCTCAGGGAGTTGTCGAAGATCTCCCCGCCGCCTCCGAACTCGAGCCCGATCCCCACGCCGGCGAGGGGCCGCAGGAGGTTCCCCCCGACGACGACGTCGCTGCAGGCGTCGAAGATGAACCCGTCCGAGACGTCGCCGACGGCGACGTTCGCGAGGACCGAGAGGCTCCCCGCGTCGCTGGCCAAGAGCGCGGTGCCGTTGGCGTAGGAGAGGTTGGAGCCCTCGACGAGGGCCCCGTCGGTCCCGTACAGCAGGACCGCGTCCGTCCCGGTCTCGTGCTCGAAGGCGGAGCCGTTGATCGTGAGGTCGACCGTCGCGTCCGCGTGGAGCCCCTGCGGGTCCCCGTCGGCCCAGCTCCCCGCGATCGTGACCGGACCTCCCCCGAGCGCGAGGATCCCGTAGGTGCCGCCCGCGCTGGCGTAGGAGGCGTTGACGTCCGAGATCTCGACCTCGGTCGAGCCGTTCAGGTAGACCCCGCTGCCCTCGAACCCCGCGACGTCGTCCGCCTCGAGGGAGACCCCGGAGGACTCCTGCACCGAGGTGCCGTTCTCCCCGGAGTTGTTGAAGGCCGAGGCGCGGACGTCGATCTGCTGCGAGTTCTGGACGAGGAGGCCGAGCTGCGCCGCCGCGGGGAACTGCTCGGCGGAGAGGCGCACGCCGGTCGAGGCGTAGATCTCGATCCCGACGTTCTCCAGCCCGCCCGACTGGCCCGCGTTCCCCCAGCCGGTGACGTCCTGGGCGTCGTCGAGCAGGAGGGCCGTCGTGGCGTGGACGATCGAGTTGTTGTCGAGGACGGAGTCCGTGACCTGGAAGTTGTAGACGCCGATGGAGACGTGGGTCACGTTGTTCCCGGTGAAGGAGACGTCGGCGCCCCACGCGGCGACGATCCCGTTCCCGACGACGCCGTTGTCGTCGGCGACGTTGTCGGTCGCGTTGAAGTCGGAGACGAACTCCCCGAGGACGGCCCAGTCCCGGGTCCGGGTGAGCGTGTTGCCGCTCACGGTCGTCCCGTTCGCCGTGTTGAAGAGCAGGCCCTCCCCGCCGGTGACGGTGTTCGAGGCGACGGTCATCCCCGACTCGGCCGCGCCGTAGACGGCCCAGCCGGTCACCGTGAGATCGCAGCCCGTGACCTCGCCGGCTTGCGTCGCCTCGAACTCGACCCCGTCCCCGTCGCCCGCGACGTGCAGGCCTGAGACGGTGACGTTGGTCGCGTCCAGGACGGTGACCCCGACGCTCAGCGAGGTGTCGATCCGAAGGGTCGTCCCGTGGCCCTCCAGCGAGCTACCATTGCGCTCGTCGAGGATGCCGCCCGTGAACCCGGAAGTGAAGGTGTAGATGTTCCCGGCGACGGTGATCGGGGCCGAGGCGTTGCTGACCGTCCCGTTCGGATAGATCACGGTGAGGGCGACCGGGGTGACGGCGGGCCGGGCCGAGGGCACCGGAATCACGGGGATCGCGGGGAACCCCGCGGAGGGCGGGAGGAATCCCGCCCCGGGGGCGCTCACCGTACCGGAGGAATGGGCGACGGAGCCCCCGCTCGAGGGCGCGCCGACGGGGGCCGCGCTGGCGACGGCGGCGGCGCCCGGAAGCAGCATTAGGCAGCACAGAATGACGCTCGGCACCACGCGGCGGCGGTCCATCGCGACAAATCTCCCTAGGAGGGCTCCATAAACCTGCCTCCGCGGCGGCAATGCCGCCGATTCGCCACGACCGGCTCCCGGAGCCCTTAACGCCGGGTCGCCCTGCCCCCGGGCGATGACGTCGGCGCCGATCGGCTGCGCGTGCTGCCAATGCGAGCGGTGCTGCCGGTGCTGCGCCTGCTGCTCGGTGAACGCGGCCTGCTGCGCGAGCTGCCCGCCGCCGGCGGTCGGCGAGGGAGCGTCAGGCGGGGAACCAGGACGCCTGCCATCCCGCCTCGACGACCTCGGAGTCCCCTAGCCCCGTCGCCGGAGCCGCGGCGCGGCGCGCCCGGCCGCGCAGGAACCGGGCCGTCTTCGCGCGGTGGCACCCCCGGCAGATCGTCTGAAGGTTCTCGTACTCGAGGGAGGGACCTCCCCGGGCGATCTCGAGCCGGTGGTCGACCTCGAGGTCGGCGACCCGGCGACGCTGC
>JASHVI010000085.1 GCA_030039525.1 Thermoplasmata archaeon | reverse complement strand
CAGCCCGACGACCCCGGAGCGCCACCGAAGGAAGGCGACGATCCCCAGGATGAGCCCGACGAGGCCGAGGAGGCCGGAGAGCGCGATCAGCCCGAGCCCCCAGGAGGGGAGGCTCCCCTCGCCCGCGGCGACCCCGAGCGACCCGCTGCCGGCGGAGAGCGACAGCCGCGCGCCGACCGAGGCGTCGGCGATCCCGGCGGCGAGGGCGACGACCTGGACGACGAGGGTGAGCCCCACGACGAACCGGTAGAGGCTCACGCCGTCGCGCGTGACCCGGATCCACGGCATCGGGTCCGGGGGCGGCGCCGGCGGCGGGACGTAGCCGGGGGCCGACCCGTACGGCACCGCCCCCGGGGGCAGGGAGAAGAAGACCGCGGAGCCGCCGCCCTGGGTCGGCGGAGGGGGCCCCGGGGACGGCGCGACGGGCGCGGCGGGCACCGTCCCCGCTAGGCGCGCGGGGCTAAAGCGGCGGGGGAGGAGCCCCCTCGGCCGCTAGCGCGCCCGGATCTCCTTCAGCCGAGCGGCCATCTTCACGACCGTCCGTACCGCGTGGGCCGCGTTCTCGATCCGGTCCTGGGCCTGCAGACGGGTCTCCCCCGGGCCGGAGATTCCGAGGCCGAGGGGCTTGCCGTACTCGACGGAGAGGTCGGCCAGCTTGCGGGCGGCCTGGTTCATGACCACCTCGTCGTGGCCGGTCTCCCCCTCGATGACGGCCCCGAGCGCCACGACGGCGTCGACGTCGCTCCGCTCGAAGAGCGCCTTCGCGGCGAGCGGATGTCGAAGACCCCGGGCGTCTTGACGAGGGGACCGGCGACGGCCCCCAGGAAGTCGATCTCCTCCCGGGCCCGCTCGACCATCAGGTAGGTCACATCGTAGTTGAACTCGCTTGCCACCAGCGCCACTCGGACCCCGTCGCCTCGGCTCGTTGATCTCGGCATGGAACGTAACCCTCCGACCCCTCAGCGCGTGGGCCGCACCGGCCCCGCGTCGTCGAATCCCTGCCGGAGCCCCTCGCCCGAGCGTCGGGCGAGCTCCTCCGGCCGGAAGAGCATCCGGTAGGCGTTGAGCGCGTGCTCCTCGGCCCGCCGGACGGCGAGCCGCGCGAGCTCCTTCTCGTCGCGCGCCTCCCCCTCGAAGACGAAGCACTCGACGACCGGTCGCGCCTCCAGCACGCCGGCGTAGATCAGCCCGAGCGACGCCTCGTGCGCGCAGGTCTTGTCGTACTCCGCCCGGCCCGGCATCCCGAGGGCGAGGCAGAGGTCGACCCCGTCCTCGTGGAAGAGGCGCCGGCAGGCGACCGGGAGGTCCTTGATGCCGGGGACCGTGGCGCGGTGGATCCGGTAGCCGCTCCCCTGGCGCTTCAGCATCCGGAGCGCGGGGCCGGCCATGTCGACCCGCGCGAAGGTCGTGTCGACGACCCCGATCCGCTTCACGTCGCGGACCCCTCGCCGGTGCGGGCGCGCTCCAGGATCCGCTCGACGATCCGGCGCGTCGCGAGCTCGTCGTGGCGGAGCTCGGAGAGCCGCACGACCTTCGCGGGGACGCCGCGGCGGGCGCACTCGGCGGCGATCTCGACCTCGTTCCAGCGCTGGTCGAAGCCGAGGGCGATGATGTCGGGCTTCAGGTCGACGACGGTCTGGTAGATGTCGGTGGTCGAGCCGAGCACCGCGCGGTCGACGGGCTTGAGGGCCGCCACCATCTCGCGCCGGATGTGCTCGGGGAGGTACGGCTGGCGCTTCAGGCGGCGCGCGGTCTGGTCCCTCGCCACGACGACCACGAGCTCGTCCCCCAGCTGGCGGGCCTCGGTGAGGAAGTGGAGGTGGCCGGGGTGCAGGAGGTCGAAGACCCCGGTGGCCATCACCCGGACCATGGGAGGAACGCCTCGGTGATGCTCCGTCCCTCGAGGAAGGCCCAGCCGTGCGACGCCGCGTAGCGGCGCGCCGCCTCCGGGGAGCGGGCCCCCCCGGAGTCCCCGAGCATCTCGCAGACGGTGGCGGACTCGGAGAGACCGCCCATCCGGGCGAGCGAGATGGCGAGTTCCGTATGGCCCTTTCGTTCCCGGACGAGACGCGGCGCGGCGTACAGCACCGGGACGTGGCCCGGCGAGGTGAACTCGCTCGCGAACCGCTCCGCGAGCGCCTCGTCGGAGAGCGTCGGGGCGTCGCGCGCGATCGCGCCGATCGCGCGGATCGTCGTCGCCCGGTCGTTGTCGGGGACGCCGGTGAAGTTCGTGCGGTGGTTGACCGTGATCCCGAAGGCGCTGCGGGCGTCGTACCGGAGCCTCTGGAGCCTCAGGAGCTTCAGGATCGGGTACTCCTCCTGCCCCGCCCTGAGGAGGTCGGAGGCGTAGGGAAGGCCCAGCCGGGCCCGGAGCTCCTCGGAGATCGCCGTGCAGAGGAGTCCGCCCGCGTCGTGGCGGGCGAGGTGGACCATCTCGGGCGTCGCCCGCTCGGAGAGGAAGACGAGGTCCGTCTCGCCCTCCCGATCGACCGCGTCGAAGATCAGGACGGGCTCGCCGCGGGCGAGCGATCGCACGGCGGCGAGGATCTCGCTCGGCAGGCTCGACGGGGCGAGGAGGCGCGCCATCGAGAGAGGAGGGCCGAGGCGTCCTATAAGGATGCGGTAGCTACCCAAAAATGGGTTGATGGCCGATGGGAGAGAGAGGAGCCCGGGGTCCGAGAGTCTCGGATCGAACCATGAGAACGTTGGGCGTTCTCTAGGAGGTGATCCATCTGCAGGTTCCCCTACAGATACCTTGTTACGACTTAGTCCCCCTTGCTGAACCGAAGTTCGAACGCCCCGAAAGAGGCACCCTCACTCCGACCCAACTCGGATGACTTGACGGGCGGTGTGTGCAAAGAGCAGGGGCACATTCACCGCGGGATGTTGACCCGCGATTACTACGGAATCCATTTTCACGAGGGCGAGTTACAGCCCTCGATTCAGACTACGACC
>JASHVI010000084.1 GCA_030039525.1 Thermoplasmata archaeon | reverse complement strand
GACGAGCTCGCCCATGCGGTCCAGAGGACCTACGGCCCCGTGCTGCAGGAGCTCCTCCGGACCGGTTAGCGCTCGCCGGAGCGGCGGGCGCCCTCCGGAAGGGGAGGGGCCGCACGAGTACGCCGGGGCGGGAGCTTGAACCCAGAGTTGAAGCTCCACCGCGGTGCGGTGGGAGAGGGGTCCCCCGTCCGGTCGTTTCGGGCCAGCCCCGGGCCCCTGGGACGCATTCACCCCGGGTCCGGGACCTTCACCGCACGCAGCCGACGGACGATCGGCGGCAGATCGCCCGAGGCGAACCGCCAGATCTCGTCGTAGTTGACGGGCTTCGCCTCGTCGTCGTACGGATGGGCACGATCGAACCGGAAGCGAGCGATCGTGCTCCAAGGTACATCGGGGTTCGCGTTGCGGGTCGACCGGCCTACCGCCCCGCTGGCTTCCCCCAGCAGCTCGAGGTAGTGCTCGATCGTAGCTCGATTCCGAACTTCGCGCGGGTCGAAGAACTCGTCACGACCCCGTCGGACAACCATCGCGATCGCACCCGCGTAGCGGAGCATGTCCTCGACCCGGCGACGAGTCCGAGCGGGGTCCATCTTCACAGGGGGACCTTCTCCGACTCGACCTGCGGCTCGATGGCCCAGTGAAGTCCCCCCTCGTTCACGATCTCCACGGGGCGGCCGACGATCGCTTCGATCGCCTCGGCGAGCTTCGCCCGGTCCATCAGCGAATGCGGACGGGACCAGCGAACCATGAGATCGATATCGCTGGTCGAGGTCGCCTCCCGTCGACGTACCGAGCCAAACACCCAGAGCCGGGCTACGCCATACTGACGCGCGGCGCGGAGAATCGCTTCTCGGTGAGGGTGGAGGATCTCTTCGATGCCCAAGCCTCGTCCGATCCTCACCGCGGCGAGCTTGGGGACCGCGAAGACCGAACTTTTGCACCGAGGGCACACGCGGGGACGAACGCGGCCCCGGATGGTCCACGAGTGAAGGCACCGGTAGCACCGGGCCGTACGCCCCTTCTGACCCGACATGACCCACGAAAGAAGGTAGTACTACCTACTTACCTATATTGTGAAGACACGATAAGATTGAGTCAGCCGGCCCAGGTCGGGTCGACCCAATCTCGCGCGAGTTCGACGCGAACGTCTTAGGTAGCGGCCTGGCCCTTCGACCGCCCGGTGAGCCCACGTGCCTACGACGAGGACGGCACGATCGATGATCTGGGGCGGCGTGGGAACCGCGATCGCGTGGTCCCTGGCTGCCGTTTGGGAGTGGCACCTCCGGGCGGTCCCCCCCGCGTTCGCCCACGCCGGTGAGCAGGACCTGCTGCTCACCTGCCTCGCCGTGGCCGGGGTGGGGGTCGGGATGGCGGTCGCCGGAGTCGCCGGGCTTCGATGGCCTCGTGGAGTCGGCCCTCAGCCTCGCCGGACCTCATCCTCCGACCGCTGAATCGGCGGGCCGGGCAGCGGAAGCTGCCCGGAACCCGGGATCACCTCGGAGCGGGACCTCTCGGGCCCGCGCCGGGGGCGAACCTGTTCGGGGTTCCCGCCTTTCGCCGGCCCTGGAGGGATCTGCCTCGCCGACCGGACGGGAGACCCAGGGCCTGGGGAAAGTCAGCCGCGGGAGGGGTTCGAACCCTCGACCTGCTCCTTACCAAGGAGCCGCTCTGCCAGCTGAGCCACCGCGGCGCGTACCCGTCGACCCGTTACTCCCTGTTCCCGTTCCGCGGCGCGCGCCCGACGCGGGCCGCGGGTGACTCGTCACCGCCCCGGGCTCCCCACCGGGGAGGCCGCTTCTCGAGAAACGCCCGCATCCCTTCCTTCTGGTCCGCGGTCGCGAAGAGCTGGTGCCAGAGATCGAGCTCGAGCGCCAGCCCGTCGTCGAGCCGCCGGTCGATGGCCCGGTTCAGCGCGAGCTTCGCCGCCTCCATCGCGTGGGCCGGTAGACCGGCGAGCTCCTCGGCCAGCGCCTGGGCCGCGCCCGGCAGTTCGGGTCGAGGTACGACCTTCAGGACCAGGCCCTGCGCGTGCGCCTCCGAGGCGGTGACCGGACGTCCGGTCATGATCCACTCGCGCGCTCGGGCGGCCCCGATCCGCCGCACGAGCCGCTGGGTCCCGCCCCATCCCGGCATCACGCCGATCCGGATCTCCGGCTGGCCGAACTGCGCGTCCTCGGCCGCCAGGACGAAGTCGCAGGCGAGGGCGATCTCGGTGCCGCCGCCGAGGCAGGAGCCGTGCACCGCGGCGACGACGGGGAGCGGGACGGACTCGATCCGTTCCGTGGCCTCCTGGCCGCGACGGCCGTGCCGGTGCGACTCCTCCGGGCCCATCGTCGACATCGCCTTGATGTCGGCGCCCGCCGCGAAGCACTTCGGATTGGCGCTCTCGAGCAGGATCGCCCGGGCCTCGGGGTCTCCGGCGGCCCGGTCGAGCGCGGCGCCGAGCTCCTCCAGGACTTCGGAGGAGAGCACGTTGACCGGCGGGTGGTCGAGCACGAGATGGGCGACCGCCCCTTCTCGGCGGTACCGAATCCGCCCGGACCCGTCGGCCGGCACGGCGCGCGGACCCGGCCCGCGCTATTTAACGCGGGGGGAACGGGCGCGCGACAAGGCTAACCCGCGCGCCGGTTCCGTCGCCCCGAGGGTGACGTGCCGGAGCGCTCCGCCTCGGATCCCGCCCCCGACGAGATCGTCACCCGCTGGCACGGTGCGTTCCGGGTCCGGGGCGGTCGGATCGTCGAGCGATTCGACTTTCCCGCCGAAGCCGACGCTCTCCGGGACCGCCTCACGCAGCGGCTCGACGGCGGCCTCGCCCCCGAGGAGGAGGCCGCCCTCCGGGGAGCGGCCGCGGTCTCCCGGGACCGTCGCCTCCGGCTGCCTCCGCCTCCGCGGCGGAGCCCGAGGACCTCCCCGCCGCCGGGCCCCTCGGTCGATCTGCACCGGGAGCTCCTGCTCGCGGAGGCGGAGCGACGGCTCCAGGCGAGCTGGGATCCCTCGGTGCATGTCGACGAGGCGGTCCGGACGATCGGCGAGCTCGACCACGTGCTCAACCTGCTCGGCGAACGCCTCGTGAGCTGGGCGGGTCGGGACGGCCCGCCGAGCGACGAAGCCGCCACGGCCGCCTCGACGGCCCACCGGCTCCTCGAAGGTCCGGGAGAGCCCGGCGATTCCGGGCTCCCGGCACCGGACCCGGCCCTCACGGAGGCCCGGGCCCGGATCGCGACGCTCTACGAGTCGTCGGCCGAGGCCCGTCGGCAGCTCGAGACGTCGATCGAGGCGGCGATGCCCCGGCGGGCGCCGAACCTCAGCGCCCTTCTCGGGCCCCTCCTGGCGGCCCGGATGATCGCGCAGGCGGGCGGCCTCGATCGTCTCGCGCGGTTGCCGGCGAGCACGGTCCAGGTGCTCGGGGCGGAGAAGGCGTTCTTCGAGCACCTCCGCGGTCGCGCGCCGCCCCCGCGCCACGGCTTCCTGTTCTTGCACCCGGAGGTGCAGAGCGCTCCCCGGCGGGTCCGGGGCCGGGTCGCGCGGGCGCTGGCGGGCAAGGTCGCGATCGCGGCGCGGATGGACCGGGAGGGCTCCGGACTCCGCGCCGACCTCGTCGAGAAGTTCCGGGACCGGGCGAGGGCCGCCCGGGCGCAGGGTGCGGGAGGTCCGGGACGGGGCCGCGGCGCTAGGGGACCCACTTGACCGAGCAGCCCAGGACCGACCGCGTCGGAGGATCGACCCGGCGGCCGGCGAGGGCGGCATCGAGCGCCTCCTCGAGGTACCGGTGGCGCACGGCGTCGGGCCGGTCCGGGTTGTCATCGATCCGGCCCTGGTAGAGGAGCTTCCGCTCCCGGTCGAACAACATCGGGTGGGGCGTGACGAGCGCGCCGTACCGGCGCGCCACGTCCTGGCTCTCGTCGCGCAGGTAGGGGAACGGGTACCCCTTCGCCTTGGCGCGCTCGACCATCCGGTCGAAGGAGTCGTCGGGGTAGCCCGTCGCGTCGTTCGCGTTGATCGCGGCGAAGGCGACGCCCTTCGGCCCGTACCGCCGGGCCAGCTCGATGGCCCGGTCCTCCCACTTCAGGACGTACGGACAGTGATTGCACCAGAACATCACCACGAGGAGCTTCTGCGATTCGAAGTCGCGCAACGCCCACGTGCGCCCGTCGGTGCCGGGGAGGGAGAACTCCGGCGCTTTCGACCCCGTCGGCAGCGCGAACCGGTCCAGCTCGGCCATGGGTCGACAGGTCCGACGGGAGAGATATCGCCGGCCCCCCGGGGCGGGGCCACCCTCGGAGCGATGGGGGGGCAGCGAAAAGGGGGCCCGAGCCTCACGCTCCTCCGGGGGAACGCCATCGAGACCGCCTGGGCCGGCCGCATCTCGTGTCGGGAGTGGATGCGCCGGGACGAGGAGCTCCTCGCCTCGGGTCGGCCGGCGGCGCAGGCCGGAACGGCGGAGGATCGCGCGATCTCCCTCGGGGCCGGACATCGGGTCGCCGAGGTCGAGGTCCGCCGCTGGGAGGCGTTGGGCCTTCCCGTGCTCCGTCGGTCGACCGGTGGCTCCGCTCTCCTGCACCTCCCCGGCGACCTCCTCTGGACTCGGGTCGTTCCTCGCAGCGAGCTGCCGCGCGGATTCGTTCGAGAGTTCGCCGCGCTCGGGGCGCCGATCGCCGAAGCCCTGACCGAGGCCGGAGCCCCCGCCGCCTGGGGCGAGCCCCTCGGGCTCTCGGAGCGATTCTGCCTGTTCGGCTCTCGAGGGAGGGTGCTGCTGGCCGGGGACCGCGCGATCGGCGGGGCGGCGCAGCACCTCGCCGGGCCGGCCCTGCTCCACCATGGGGTGGTCGGACGGAGCCTCGACCGAGGATTGCTCTCCGACCTCTTCGGGGTGCCGGGC
>JASHVI010000083.1 GCA_030039525.1 Thermoplasmata archaeon | reverse complement strand
ACCTCCTCGAGGAAGGGGCCCTCGTGGGCCCGGATCGCGTCGCGGAGCGCCGGGTCGAGCGGCACCGGCACGGCGAGGGCGCGCCGCACCCCCTCCTGCACCAGCCGGGCCGCCCGGGCGTCGGGGACATGGACCCAGCCGCGCCGCACGCCCTGGCCGACCAAGCGGAAGTCCTCCTCCCGGATCGGCGTCGCGAGCCGCAGGTAGTCGGCGACCGGGAGCCGGCTGCCCCCCTCCTCCTCCTCGAGCCCGAAGCCGAGGCGCCGGGCCACCTCCCCGAGGTCGCCAGAGGGGCCGGGGGTCAGGCGACCGGTCGCCCCCTTCGCCTCGGCGACCGCCCAGCGCCGGAGGGCGCCGCGGGCCTCCAGGGTGGAGAGGAGCAGGCGGGCGTACTGGAACGAGAGGACCCGCTCCTCGACCGGGGAGCGCGCGAGGTCCTCCGCGCCGGGGGCGGCGGTCGGGTCGTCGACCGCGGCGCGGATCCGGGTCCGTCCGAGCGCGCGCACGTGCTCGAGCTCGGGGGCCTCCAGGAGGGAGCGCACGGTGAGACCGAGATCGTCGACGAGGGACTCCGCCCCGGGGAGGAACGGGTACTCGCCGAAGAGCGAGGCCTCGTCTAGAGGCGCGGACCGACGAACAGCCATAGGAGCAGGAAGACGAGGACGAGGGAGGCGACGGTCGCCGCCTGCCCGGCCGCCCGGTCGTTCCGGGCGGCGTCCCAGCCGCGGCGGAGGCGGGCAAGCGTCCCGCCGGCGAGGTCCCGGAAGAGCAGCCCCCCGTCGAGGAGGTAGATCGGCAGGCAGTTCGAGAGCCCGAGCAGGAGGTTCATCCAGGAGAGCCAGTACAGCAGGTTGATCCCGACCCAGATCGTCCCCGATCCGAGCCCCGCGAGCGGACCGGTGACGTGGAAGTAGGTCACGGTCGTGCCCTGGACCGGCTGGAGGGTCCAGAGCGGGAGGATCGTCCAGAGGGCGACGCCGGCGAGGGGCCCGCCCGGGGCGCTCCAGGGGGCCGAGAGGACCCCGGAGAGCTGGGCGGGGGTGAGGGGCGTGATCGACACCCCGAGGAACCCGCGCGAGGCGTCGGTCGACAGGTGGCTGTACTCCTCGTAGGAGGCGAGCACGACGTCGATCTGGCGGCTCGTCCCGCCGGGCTCGGTGTACGAGATCGCCACCGACTCTCCCGGGTGCGTGACGGCGAGGACGTTCGACAGGACCACGTCGTTGGGCGTCGCGCTCCCGTTCACGCTGGTGATGATGTCCCCGGCCCCCATCGAGGCGTTCGCCGCCGGGTAGCCGGGGAGGACCCCGGCGACCCCGACGCCGGTGGCGTTGGGGGTCACCGCGGTGTGGACGGCGAGGGAGCAGAGGGAGAAGCAGAGGATCGCGATCCCGAAGTTCGCGAGGACGCCGGCGCCGACGACCCGGAGCCGCTTGCGCCGGGGGGCGCTCGTCATGTCGGCCTCCTCCTGCTCGACGAAGGCGCCGACGGGGATCACGAACCAGAGGACCCCCATGCTCTTCACGCCGATCTTCTGGGACCGGGCCATGATCCCGTGGAAGAGCTCGTGGATCGCGACGCCGAGGATCAGCGCGACGAGCCCGTAGCCGATCGGGATGATCGGGTTGATCCCGGGGAGGCCGAGCGCCGTCTGGGGGCTCGGCGCCTCGCTCGCCGGGATCGAGGTCACCAGGACCGCCTCGAAGGCGAGCAGCCCGACGATGATCACCATCGAGATCGCGGCGAGCGCGACCGCGAGGTCGCCCATCAGCGACCAGAAGCGGGCGAACCGTCCGATCCGGTCGAGCGCCCCGCGCCCCTTGCGGGTCTTGATCATGATCGCGCCGTAGAACAGCGCGAGCGGCTTCTCCGGTCCCAGGCGCCCGGAGCGCCAGAGGAAGACGACGGCGCCGATGTACCCGGCGATGAGGCCGAGCAGGATCAGGTAGCCGACGTACGCGTCCACGGCCCGACGGATCGGACGAGTCGACTCGGGTTATAGGCTTAGAGCCGCGCCCCGTCAGCGAACGACGGTCCGTGCGTTCCGGCACCCCGGGTTATGAGGAGCCGGACCCTCGTTGCTCACGACGCGACCCGTGAGCGCCCGGAACCCTCCCCGCTGGCTCCTCCCGCTCCTCGTCGGCGTCGTCCTCGGGCTGGTGCTGAGCGGCGCGGACCCGCTCGTCGGGCGAGCCGGGCCGGTCGATCCTCCGATCGGGGAGCGCCCCTCCGGCCCCTCGCGGGTCGTCGTGGCGCCGGCCTATGCGATGCCCTCCGGGGCCCGCGACCTCGGGGCGCTGGCCCCCTCCTCCTCCGTGAGCGCGCTGGTCGGGCTCGCCTTCCGCGATCCTTCCGGTCTCGCGGCCCGGGTCGCGCTCGAGGAGATCCCGGGCTCGCCCCTCTACCGGCAGTACCTGAACGCCTCCGAGCTGACCGACCAGTACGGGCCCTCGGCGGCCACGGTGGCGGCGGCGGTCGCGTACTTCGCGGGGGAGGGGGTCCATGCGACGCCGACCGCCGACCACCTGCTGCTCGAGCTGAGCGGGAGCGCCCGGGCCTTCGACCGGGCCTTCGACACCGACCTCACGCGCTACCAGCTCGGTACCCGCGTGGTGTTCGCCCACTCCACCCCGGCCTCGCTCCCGGCGGGGCTCCCCTGGACGGGGGCCCTGGGGCTCGGCAACACGACCCCCATCGAGCCGGCGGTGGGGTCGGTAGAGGCCCCCTCGACCGCTCCGGCCGCCTCCGGCTGCGCGACCTACGCCCCGTTCGAGCCGTGCGAGATCGACAAGGCGTACAACATCACGCCGCTCTTCAGCGAGGGCGAGAACGGGAGCGGCGAGCGCCTCGCCGTGGTCGACGCGTACGACTCCGCGGAGCCCCAGCCGCAGCTCTCGAAGGACCTCGCCCTCTTCGCCGCGAACTTCTCGCTCCCGAACGAGCCCCCGAGCTACGTCTACCCGGTCCCGACCTCGACCGACCTCAACGACTCCCCGAGCTCCGGCTGGAGCGCGGAGGAGGCGCTCGACCTCGAGTGGGCGAGGGCGAGCGCGCCCGGCGCCCAGATCGAGATGGTCCTCTCGCCGAACCCCTCGATCGGGCTCTACGAGTCGGTCGACTGGCTCGTCGCCCACCAGGCGGCGAACGTGATCAGCATGAGCTGGGGGGAGCCGGACGTAGGCGTCTACAACGCCTACTCGAGCCTCTGCACCGACCAGTGCAACGCGACGACCGACGGATCGTACACGCTCCTCCACCCCGTCCTCGAGGAGGCGGCCGCCGAGGGGATCGGCCTCTTCGCCGCCTCCGGCGACTGCGGCGCCGCGGGCGGCACCTCGGGGGTCTCTACGGACTACCCCGCGTCCGACCCGTACGTGACCGGGATCGGGGGCACGGTCCTCAACGTGAACCCGGACACGGGCGACTACGTCTCGGAGAGCGGCTGGTCGGGCAACGCCTCCGGGGCCGAGGCCCCCGGATGCGTCAACCAGGGCGGCTCCGGCGGGGGATTCTCGCCGTATCCCCGGCCGGCCTGGCAGAGCGGTCCCGGCGTTCCGACCAACGTGAGCGGCCGGGGGGTGCCGGACGTCTCGATGGTCGGCGGCTCGCCGGTCTGGATCTACCTGGGCGGAGAGGCGGTCGAGGTCGAAGGGACGAGCGAGGGGACCCCGATGTGGTCGGGGTTCGAGGCGATCGCCGACCAGGCCTTCGGCAGCTCGCTCGGCTCGCTGAACCCGGCGCTCTACGCGCTCGCCCGCGGCCTCGACCCCGGGCGTTTCCTCCACGACATCACGAAGGGGAACAACGGCTACGCGGCCGGACCGGGCTGGGACCCGGTCACGGGCCTCGGGACGCCGCTGGAGGCGCCGCTCCTCTCGGCGCTCACCGCCTCGAGCCCGCCCGCGGTCGGCCCGCCCCTCGTCACCCTCGGCGCGACGCCGCGGCTCGGGGCCGCCCCGCTCAACAACACCTTCACCATCGACGAGGTCGACGGGCAGACGCCGACGTTCCTCGACGTCTACTTCGGGGACGGGAACGCCAGCCTCGTCCCGGTGACGCCGTGCTCCTGCACCTCCTGGAGCGTGACCCACGCGTACACCTCCCCGGGCGTGTACGCGGCGACCGTCACCGCGGTCGATGCGTCGGGGAACAGCACCACCTCCTCGCCGGTGGTCATCGTCGTCGGCGGGGGCTCCGACCTCGACGTGAATCTCACGGTCTCGAACGACACGCTGGGCGACGCCGCGACCTTCACCGCCCACGTGAGCGGGGGGACGGCCCCGTACCTCTTCGACTACTACTTCGGGGACGG
>JASHVI010000082.1 GCA_030039525.1 Thermoplasmata archaeon | reverse complement strand
CACCGGTGCGGCCGGGGTGGCCGGGGCGCTCGACCCCGCCGGGAGGGGCGTCTCGGTCGTCTCGGGCGGCACGGTGTTCTCTGGGGCTGCCATGTTTTCGGTGTTCCTTCGTTTAGAGCGAGATCCGCTTCTGCTCCGCCTCGGCCTTGCGGCGGCGCTCCTTGAACCAGTCGCGGATCGGGACGACCGCGACGGCGGCGGCGAAGATGCCGACGGTCGCGGCCAGCGGGAAGGTCTCGGCGTTCACGGCGTTGAGCGCCGGGAGGGGCGCCGTGGTGAAATAGAAGACGATGGGCCCCTCGACCGACCGGTTGAGGTGCACCACCGCGGACTCGACGGCGCCGAAGGCGCTCACGGTGATCGCGTAGTCGTCGTAGCCGAGCGGCAGGTAGCCGATCCCCGCCGGCGGGTAGACCCCGGCGAAGCCGAGGGGAGTGCCGTGGGCCCGCTCCGACCAGGTGGCGTTGCTGACCTGGAAGGAGAGGTCCGGTGCGAGCTGGCCGGTCGAGAGGTCGACCGCTTCGAAGAACAGGTAGCCCTCGTTCACCGGCGGCACCACGAACGGCGTGCCGCCCTCGTAGTAGGAGTAGTTCGCCGAGGAGATCGTCACGTTGTTGATGTCCCGGGCGAGGACGCTGAAGGTGAGGTTGCCGCCGGGCGGTAAGCCCGGCAGGAGCACGTACGAGGTGTTCTGGTTGATCGCGGAGAGGTTCGTCGCGCCGTCGACGTACCCGTAGCGGTCCCGGTAGGCGAACTTCACCTCCGAGGCCCCGAGCGTGACGTTCTCGTACGCCTCGTGGATCGTGACGTTCACCGGGGTCATCGTCTGGAGCGACAGCGGGGTGCCGGAGAGGCCGGCGGGATCCGTCGTGAGGTTGAGGTTCGACTCGAGCGGCGCGTGGGGGGCCCACCAGCCGCCGAGCGTCGAGGCGTTGAAGGTGAAGACCGGGCTGTACAATCGATCGATGGCCCCGCCCTCCCACGGCACCCAGGCCGTCACGTTGAACTGGATCTCCGAGCCGGGGGCGAACGGCCCCACGTCCCTAGGTAACTGGGTCGTGGAGTCGATGAGGGTCTCCGACGAGTGGTTCGCCGGGCCGAAGGGGATCTGGAAGTTCGCGGTGTCGATGCCGCCGGTGTAGACCTCGAGGTACAGCTCCGCCTCCGGGATGGAGAGCGTGGTGCCGTCGCCGAGGTTGAGGGCCGTGAGCGTGATCGAGACCCCCTGGTCCCGGTTCGGGTCGAACGGCGGGTTCGCGAAGACGTTCGGGGTCGTCGAGACCGCGATGTCCTGCGTGAAGTTGTTCGAGCTCCAGGGGGACTGGACGCCGAACTCCCACGTCGCCACGTCGTTGGTCCCCGCCGGCAGCGGAGCGCTCGCCTGGCCGTCGGAGGCGCTCGAGATGTTCGTCGGCGTGACGTTGAAGGCGTTGACCGTGAGGTTGAACCAGACCGTGTCGCCGGGCCAGAAGTTCTTGTAGTCGTTGAAGTAGACCGACGCCGTCTGGTACGTCGGCGGCTCGACGTAGAGCGGCACGAGGTTCGGGCTCCCGGCGTACGGGCTCCCGGGGCTATAGCCGCTGATCGGCTCGGTGACCGCCTGGTTCGGTAGCGACCAGGTGAGGCCCCAGATCGTGACGTACGCCGAGGCGATCGGCGTGTTCGTCGAGATGTTCATGAAGAAGCCGTTCACGTAGGTCGGGATCGTGTTCGTGCAGGGGATCGTGTTGAAGTTCGAGCCGGAGAGGGACTGGTCCCCCGGCACGTAGAAGGAGACCGAGATCGAGCCGAAGAAGCCCCCCGCGCTCCCCCAGATCCCGGCGGAGGCCGGGGTCGGGCAGGTCGCGAGGGAGGGCGACGGGCGGACGTGCGGCACGAGGACCCCCGCCGGTCGGGCCGTCGGGCCCTGGCCCGCCGCCGCGCCGAGCCCGAAGGGGCAGACGATCAGGAAGGCGAGGGCGAGGATGAGGGGCGTCGTCGGGAGCCTCACAGCGTCACCCGCTTCTCTTCCTCGGTCCGCCGGGCCTTGATCTGCTTCCACCAGGAGCGCATCGGGAAGACGGCGAGCGCCGCCCCGACGAGCCCCAGCGCCGCGGCGAGCCCGAGGTCCCCGAGGGGGTTCCCGGTCGCCACGGTCGGCGAGGCGACCGTCCGGGCGCCGGTCGCGTTCAGGTAGAAGAGGATCTGGTCCCCCTGCTGGAGGACGACGTAGTCGGGGGTCGACGCGAGCGGCTGCTCCGCGGTCATCCGGTAGAGCGCGACGACCTGGACGGAGATCGGCCCGTAGGCCCCCTTCCCGCCGCCCGGGACGAACCGCGGGTCGTTCACGGTCACGTTGTAGGTGGTGTTCGCCTGGAGGACGAGCGGATCGTAGGGGAGGTTCGTCACGTTCGCGTAGGCGACGCCGAGGCTCGTGTTCCCCTTCGAGTTGAAGCCGCCGTTGGCCCCCTGGATCTGGACCGTGGCCCCCTGGACCCAGGTCTTCGAGCCGTTGTCGTAGACGTAGACGTAGAAGAAGGCCTGGTCGAGGCTGAGCGGCGGCACGTACTGGGCGAAGGTCATGACGTGGTAGTCGTAGACCTCCGAGTACTCCACCGCGTCCCCGAAGTCCCAGGCGTAGACGGTGAAGTTCACGATCGTGTCGACGGGGAAGCCCGGCATCGTCCCGATCCAGTACGTCGAGGCGACCCGCTTCAGCGTGAAGCTCTGCGAGAGGCTCTCGTGGAGCGCCGGGTAGCTCACGGTGTACTCGATCTGCGCCGAGAGGATCGCCGTCTGAGGGTCCCGGCTCTGGACGGTGACGACGAGCTCCTGGCCGGGCGTCAGGTTCGCGTACCCGAACTGGTCGATGAGGACGGTCGCCGGGGTCATCGATAAGACGATGTCCGAGGCGAAGATCCCGTTCTCGAAGGAGCCGTTGCCGTTCACCGAGTAGTTCGTCCACGGGGTGACGATCTGGTCCCCGGGAACCGCCGTATCCGTGATCCAGATCCGGTAGCTCACCGAGGCCTTCGCGACCTGGGCGTAGGCCGCGGGGATGACGATCGACGTCGTGTAGTTGCCGATGAGCGTCGGGCTCACCGTCACGTTGAACGGCAACGAGGTGTTCTGGATGACGATCCCGTGGGCGACCTCGACGAAGTCGAGGATGCAGGCCCCGATCGTCGCGTTGTACGGTTCCACGTCGGCCGGCGTCGTATTCACCGTGATCCGTACGGAATCGTTCCAGTTCGGCGCCCGCGGCGTCGCGGTGACGCTGACGTCGAGCGAGGTGGAGGCGGCGCCGCCGTAGTGGGGCGCCCCCGGGTCCGGCGAGAACGGCCAGGCCCCCTGGTAGGTGTAGGAGAGCCTCGGTCCCGCGTGGACGTCGTAGGTGATGTTGCTCGTCGGGATCACGATGTAGATCCACCAGGTGATCTCCTCGCCGGCGAAGAAGTTCGGCTTGCCGCCGTTCGAGGCGCTGATGTTGACGAGGTAGAGGTGGGGGTAGGTCTTGTTCGACGACTCCCCGAGGTACTGCCACCAGGTGTTCCCGTCGGCGTGGTAGGTCGAGTCGTCGTACTCGCTCATGTACGGGTCGCCGTTCCAGAGCGTCCCGGTGACGTTCAGCTGGATCGGCGCGTGCGGTCCGTGCGACGGCGAGGGGTTCGTCCCGGAGCTGTTGAGCCAGATCCCGGAGTGGACGACCAGCGGGATGCTGGTGTTGGCGAGCGGCATGACGGGGGAGACCTTGTCCGTGCCGCTCGGGATGATGTCCGGCTCGCCGGGGTCCTGGATCGAGACGCAGATGTACGTCCAGACCGGGTAGCACGGGGGATTGAAGGAGCTCGTCGACGGGCCCGGCGACTCGGAGCGCGCGGGCGCGGCGGCGGGGACCGGGGCCGCCGCCGGGAGCCCGGCGGCATGCCCGGCGGGCGCGAGGCTCTCGGGCGCGGCGGGAGCGGCGCCGCTCGGCTGGGTCGTCGCGGGGCCGGCCGACGTCGGGAGGACCATCGCGAGGGCGATGAGCGAGCTCACCCCGGCGATGGCGAGGAGGGCGATCGACGACCGCGCGGCACGGGATCGGAAGGTCGGTTTCACGGGGTCTCCACTCCTAGGACCGGGCGGACCGTCCTCTCGCCACGATGGGCCGGGAGGAACGCACCGCGGACGGGCTCGACACGCGGGGGGGGTGGTCACATGCTAGGCTATAGACCTCTCGGCGCCGGGAACTCCCGCGCGGGATGTACCGCTCCGGCGCCGCCGACCGGAGGCCCCGGAGCGGAATCGATCCCCGCGTCGCGAGCGGGAGCGCGCCGGGCGGTCCCCGACGGATCGGAGTGCGCGCCACGCCCCGGGGTCCCGCCCGCGTTACGAGGGCCCGGTCGGCGAGCGCCGCCGGGCCCCGAGCCCGCTC
>JASHVI010000081.1 GCA_030039525.1 Thermoplasmata archaeon | reverse complement strand
GGCCAGCGTCCGGGCGGCGGGATCCCTCGGAGCCGCTCGAGGAGGATGGCGAGGGCGGCGACCTCGCTGTGGGGCTGGTGGCCCACCGCGAGGTTGACGTCGGCGAGGCCGTAGAGCTCCGCGGGCACCTTCGCTCCGCCGACGATCGCGAGGATCCTTCGCTCCTTCCGAAGGCGCGGGAGCACCCGCTCGATCGGCTCCCCGTACATCGTGAGGTGGGCCCGGGTGCCGTCGAACTCCCGGATCGCCCGACGGTAGTCGGCGATCCCGACGACCTCGAACCCCCGCCCCCACCGCTCGGAGACCGCGGCGAGCCGGGCGGCGAGATCGGGGTCCGGGGGATGGAGCAGGAGCCGGCGGGCGCCGAGGGCCCGGGCGGTCAGGGCGAGGTGTGTCGTGAGACGGGGGTCCCGGCCCGGACGGTGCCCGACCCGCAACACGTCGATCTCCGGGGGGACGCGACCGGTGCGCGACGCCCGGAGCCCGAGATCCGACCGACCACGCTCGGGGGGGACGCGGGACGACACAGCGGAGCTCGGCCCCGGAGCCCCGGATAGAGGTTTAACTGGAAGGACCGGATTCCCCCCTCGGGTCGCCCGGACCGGCGGACGGAGAGGGTCGCCGCCGGCGGGGACCCACGAGCGAAGATGGCGACCCCTCGAACGACCCCGGACCCTGGAAGAACGATCGACCGAGCTCGCCGGAACCGGACCCGCCTCCGCGGGGGATACGTCGCCGGGGGGGCCGTCGGGCTGGCGCTCCTCATGACGCTCTCCGGCGCCGCGTCGGCCTCGGCGGCGCATGCCCCGTTCAAGGGGAAGGCGGAGTACTTCAACGACGCCCTGTTCAACGGCTGCTACACGCTGAAGACCCCGGTGAAGCAGCACATGGACCTGAAGACCGGCGAGGCCCGGCTCAGCGTGCTCGCCTCTGCGTCGAACTGCCCGGCGGCGGTCGGGAAGCTGTTCTACTCGGAGGTCTCGGAGTACTACTCCCCGAACGCGCTCATCCCGGTCAAGATCGGAGGGGGCAACCACTCCCTCGCCATCGACTCCACCGCCCGGCTGGCGCTCAACACCACGGTCGTTCCCGGGGCCGTGAACTTCACGACGTGCGAGAGCAGCCTCTACTCGTACATCGACCCCTCGAACGGGAGCTTCGACTACAACTACACGGTCGGGTACTGCGTGGTGCAGGCGTCGATCGACGTGAACGCGATCCCGATCCTCTACGACGCCACGAACAACACCCTCCTGTACGGGAGCGACGCGCTGCTCGAGGCGATCGGGGTCTACAACGCGACCCAGGTCGACTACGGCTGCTTCGGTCCCGGCTACGGGTTCTACCCCTCGACCGGCGGCTGCTTCACCAACAACTACACGAGCTCGAGCCTCTCGACGACGGCCTCGGTCGCGTACTCGGGCGCGAGCACGGTGTACATCAACGGCACCTTCGTGCGCTCGCACAGCTACGACCTCTTCTGGGAGATCGCGGCGCAGCTTGACGTCGAGGTCTCGGCCGATCCGGGGGCGCACGCCTACGCCTCGATCGACTTCGGGGGGCCGGGGTACGGCATCGACCTCAAGTCGATCACGGTGAAGTAGGCGATCGGAGGGCCGGCGGGCCCCTCCCGGGGCCCGTCAGCCGGAGGCCGCCGGACCGGCGTGGAACCGCTCGATCCGGTGGCCCCGGTACTCGAGCTTGTCGGAGCGCTTGACGAGCCCCTTCAAGCGCGTCGGGGTCATCCCGAGCTCCTCGGCGACGTCGGAGAAGAAGCGCCCGGTCTCGCCGACCGAGTCGAAGATCTTCTGCTCGAGCTTCTGGTACTCCTTGTCCTCCATGCTCGCGATGGAGAGGATCTCGCTGACCTCCGAGAGCGGCGCGGTCGTGTTGATGTTGATCGTCGAGTAGTAGAAGTGGTACGACTTGTCCGGCTGCCGGCGCCCCTCCCGGGCGACCCAGCGCGTGTCGATCAGCTTCAGCTTCTCGAAGAAGACGAGGGCCTTCACCCCCTCCTTGCCGAACTCGCGCTGGATGTCCTCGCCGGTGAGCCAGGCCTCGGCGAGTCGCTGCACGAGCTTCAGCTTCACCGGGGTGTCGACGGCGCGCAGGATCGGGACCAGCTCGCTGATGTCGTTGACCACCTTGATCCGGTGCATCCCCGCCGCCACGGCCGCCACCTAGGTCCCCGCCCCGGACGGAGGCGACGGGCCCTCCGTCCGCGCCGCGGCCGTCGCGTACAGGGCGCGCCGGTAGCGCGCGTACCGGTCCTCCGGCGAGTAGCGCGGCGGATGCGGGGTCGACGTGTGGCCCCGGCAGGCGGGGCAGCTCGCCCTCAGGGAGTAGCGGCCGCAGCCGTCGCAGCGCCGCAGGAGCGACTCCGTCATTGGCGGGCGAACGTCCCCTGGCCCCCGCCGGCCTTGATCCGGGCGATCGCGGCCTCGGTCGCCCGTTTGAGCGTCTCCTCGGCCTGCTTGTACTGGGTCCCCCGGACCTGGACCCGGTACCGGGGCGCCCCGACGTACTGCACGGTGACCGCCTCCGGGTCGACCGCCTCGGCCTCGGCGAGGGCCGACTGGACGCGGAGGAGGCCGTCGGGCGCCGAGTCGGAGACCTCGAGCGTCCCCTTGATGGTGACCTGCGGCGGCGGGATGTTCTCGCCGGCGACGCGCAGGAAGGCGGTGACCCAGGCGGCCTTGCCCCCCTCCTTCTGGAACCGCTTCGGATCGGCCGAGGCGACCTCGAAGGCCTCGAAGAGGCTGCCGTACCGCTCGACGAGCGCGTCGGCGAAGAGCGCCGGCATCGCGTCCGGCTCGACCTTGAGCTGCTGGCCCACCAGCGCGACGAGGCGGGCCGCCTTCTGCTCGTTCTTCCAGCCCTGGATCTTCTCCCGGCGCTGGTGGTCGTTGATCCGTTTCAGCGAGAGGTCGATCTGGTTCTTCGCGGGGTCGAGCCGCAGGACCCGCGCGACGATCTTCTGGCCCTCGCGGATGTGGTCCCGGATGTACTTGACCCACCCGGTCGCGACCTCGGAGAGGTGGATGAAC
The DNA here is from genome assembly GCA_030039525.1 of Thermoplasmata archaeon. Classification (GTDB taxonomy): domain Archaea; phylum Thermoplasmatota; class Thermoplasmata; order Lutacidiplasmatales; family UBA184; genus Lutacidiplasma. The sequence goes on along the minus strand of JASHVI010000081.1, from coordinate 4,978 downwards.
GCCTCCCGGTTGCCGTACTCGTCGAGCGTGACGAAGGCGCCGAAGTTCCGGATCGAGGTGACGGTCGCGACGACCAGATCCCCTTCCTCGGGGAAGTCCGTGCTCTTGGGCATCGAGTCCTTACGCCGAGGCGTCGCGGACCTTCTCGCCCCGCAGGGCGGCGGTCCCTCCGGTCGGCGTCGCGAGCGTCGCGCCGCAGACCGAGCAGTTCACGACCGTCGAGGGGCGGCTGAACACGGCCTGCTCCCCGGAGCAATCCGGGCACTTCACGATCCAGAACGGTGCGGGCGGGCGCATCGGGGCACTCCTAGCCGTGCTTCTCCACGAGCTCGAGCTGGCTCGCCCGCCAGCTCGCGGGCTGGACCGTGTACTTGCACTTCTTGCAGCGGTACTTCAGGTAGACCCGCCGGACCGCCTTCGCCCGGCCCTCGGGCTTCGGCCTCGGGAACCCTCCGTAGCCCCGGGTGGCGCGCCGGAACCTCCGCTGGCCCCAGGCGAGCTCGGAGGCGGGGCGCTTCTTGCCCTTCTCGACCTCGTGCGCCGTGTGGGTCCGACACTTCGGACAATAGGTCGAAACGGTCTTTGGATAGTGCATCGCACGATTCGGAGAGGGGCGGAATATATAGGGTCTGGTGCGACCGGTCGGGGGCCCGGAGCCCCGCGCCGTCCCGCCCCATCGCACGACAGCGCGGCCGCCGGGCGCGGTACGCTCACGCTTAAGTAGGGAAGCCTAATCGGCGCCCGCGCTTTCGAAGAGCCCATGGCCGACCGTTCCGCCCTCGACGCCGTCACGGAGGCGATCTCCAAGTCCCCCGAGCGGGGCTTCGGGGAGACGGTGGAGCTCTCGATCAACCTGAAGGACCTCGACCTCACCGTTCCGAAGAACCGGCTCGAGGACGAGGTGGCGCTGCCGAACGGCCGGGGCCGGGCGGTGACGGTCGCGATCCTCGCCTCCCCCGAGATGTGCCAGAAGGTGAAGGGCGCCGCCGACCTCACGGTGACGCCGGCGCAGTTCGACGAGGTCTTCAAGGACAAGAAGGCGACCAAGAAGGTCGTCGACCGGGTCGACTTCTTCCTGGCCGAGGCCCCCCTCATGCCGACCGTGGGGAAGCGGCTCGGGGTCGTGCTGGGGCCGCGCGGCAAGATGCCGCGTCCGGTGCCGCCCGGGACCGATCCCTCGAACCTCATCAACGCCCTGAAGCGCTCCGTCCGGATCCGCTCGAAGGGGAACCGGACCTTCCACGCGCCGGTCGGCGCGCGGGCGATGCCGCCGGCCCAGATCGCCCAGAACGTCGACACGGTCCTCCAGCGGATCGTCGCCAAGCTGGAGCGGGGCCGCTCCAACATCGACTCCGTCTACGTCAAGACCACGATGGGACCGGCGGTCCGCCTCTGGTAGGAGCGATCGTGCCCGGGCGTTCCAGCGTGCGACCCGAGAAGCAGGCGCGCGTGGAGGCCCTCGCCGCCTCCTTCGCTCAGCGCCCGATGACGGCCCTCGTCGGGATCCGCGGGGTCCCGGCCGAGGCCCTCCAGCGGATGCGGCGCGACCTCCGCGAGCGGGGGCACCCGATCGCGGTCGCCCCGAACAGCGCCATCCGGCACGCGCTCGAGGTCGCGGCGAAGAAGCGACCGGCGCTGAAGCCCCTGCTCGACGAGGTCTCCGACCAGACGGCGATCCTCACCGCGGAGGGGAACCCGTTCGCCCTCTATCGGGAGTTCCGGCAGACCCGGTCGCCGACCCCCGCGAGGGGCGGGGAGATCGCGCCGAAGGACATCCTGGTCCCCGCGGGGACGACGAGCTTCAAGCCCGGGCCGATCGTCGGCGAGCTCCAGCACGCCGGCTTCCCCGCGGCGATCGAGAAGGGCAAGGTCGTCCTGAAGAAGGACACGCTGATCGTCAAGGCCGGCGGGGTCATCTCCCGCGAGGTCGCGGGGATGCTCACCCGCCTCGACATCCGGCCGCTCGAGGTCGGCCTCGAGCTCCGCGCGCTCGTCGACGGCGAGAGCTTCTACCCGGGCTCGCTCCTCTCCGTGGACCTCGACGCCCAGCGGGCCGAGGTCCTCAACGCGCACCGCCGGGCCTTGGGGCTGGCGCTGGAGATCGGCTACCCGACGGCCCTCACGATCCCGCTCCTCGTCTCCCGGGCCCACCGGCGGGCGATCGCCCTCGCGGTGGCGGCCGGCTACCCGACCAAGGAGTCGCTCCCGCCGATCCTCGCGAAGGCGCTCCGGGCGGCCCGTGCCGTCTCGGCCCTCGGAGGGTCCGCGTCGTAACCGTCCTTCGGTAACGAAGAACACACACGGAGGGAACGAAGATGGAGTACGTGTACGGGGCCCTGCTGCTCAACGCCGCCGGAAAGCCGATCGACGAGAAGGGACTGACGGGCGTCCTCACCGCCGCGGGGGTCTCCCCCGACGCGGCCCGGGTGAAGGCGCTCCTCGCCTCGCTCGAGGGCGTGAACCTGACCGAGGTCCTCGCCAAGGCCGAGACGTTCGCGGCCCCGGTGGCCGCCGCGCCCGCCGCCGAGAAGAAGGAAGGCAAGGGCGAGAAGAAGGAAGAGGAGAAGAAGGAGGAGAAGGGCGTCTCGGAGGAAGAGGCGGCCGAGGGTCTCTCCGCCCTCTTCGGGTAACCCGGTTTCCTTCCCCCTCCGTCCCCGTTAAGTCCGACCCCCGGGTGGGAAGGAGCGGAGGCCCCCTCCGCTCCCCCGATGCCCGCCCGGGAGTTCTGCGGGGTCGTCGGCGTCTCGCTCCCCGGCAAGGGGGCGGCGCCGTTCGTGTACCGGGGCCTTCGGGCCCTCCAGCACCGCGGCCAGGAGTCCGCGGGCATCGCGACCGCCTCGCACGGGGTCGTCCACCACCGCAAGGGCCTGGGGCTCGTCCACGAGATCTTCTCGCGCGAGGTCGTCGAGGCGCTCCGCGGCTCGGTCGGCATCGGGCACGTGCGCTACCCGACGACGGGGAGCTCGAGCGACCTCGAGAACGCCCAGCCGCTCGTCGTGAAGCTTCGGGACGAGGACGGCGCCCTCGCCCACAACGGCGAGCTCGTGAACTTCGACCGGATCCGCCGGCGGCTCCAGGCGCAGGGCGTCGAGTTCCTCGGGAGCGCGGACTCCGAGACGATCGCGCAGATGATCGCGCTCGAGTTCGGCCGGACCCGGGACCTCGAGGCGGCGATCCGTCGCGCCTGCGCCGAGCTCGTCGGCGGCTACGCCGTCGTCATGCTCGTCGGCAACCGCCTCGTCGCCTTCCGGGACCCCCTCGGGATCCGCCCCCTCGTCCTCGGGAGCCTCGAGGGCGGCTACGCGATCGCCAGCGAGTCGGTCGCGCTGGACCTGATGGGCGGCCGCCTGATCCGGGAGGTGAAGCCGGGCGAGGTGATCGTCGTCGAGAAGGGGACCCAGATCCACTCGAGCGAGATGCCGCGGCCGAACGAGACCGCGCACTGCATGTTCGAGTGGGTGTACTTCTCGCGCCCGGACTCGATCCTGGAGGGGCGCTCGGTCTACGACGTCCGCCACCGCATCGGGCGCCGGCTCGCCCAGGAGTCGCCGGTCGAGGCCGACCTCGTGATCCCGGTCCCCGACTCCTCGCGGCCCCAGGCCCTCGGCTTCTCGGAGGCCTCGGGGATCCCGTACGCCGAGGGCCTGATCAAGAACCGGTTCGTCGAGCGGACCTTCATCCTCCCGGACCAGAACCGGCGCGAGGAGGAGGTGCGCGTGAAGCTGCACCCGGTGCCGGGGATGCTGAAGGGGCGCCGGGTGGTGCTCCTCGACGATTCCATCGTCCGCGGCACGACCTTGAAGGAGATCGTCTCGATGGTCCGCGGCGCGGGCGCGACGAAGATCGACGTGCGGATCGGCTGCCCGCCGATCGTCGCCCCGTGCTACTTCGGCATCGACATGAAGGAGCGCAAGGAGCTCGTGGCCGCGGGGCGGAGCGAGGCGGAGGTGGCGGAGCGGATTGGCGCCGAGAGCGTCCGGTACCTCTCGATGGCCGGCCTCGTCGAGTCGATCGAGATCCCCGAGCCGTCGCTCTGCCTCGGCTGCCTCACCGGACGGTACCCGGTCGAGGTCCCCGAGGAGCACCGGCGGTTCCAACGCTCCCTCGAGGAGTTCTAGTCGTTGGCGGCCCCGGTCGGGCTCCGCGGGGGCGCGACGCTCTACTGGGTCGATCCGGAGCGCGGGGTCGTCGACGCCGAGCCGGTCGCCCCCGACCCCCCGGCGGCGGCCCGGGCGATCGCGCTGGGGCTCTCGGAGTTCCCGAGGTCCCGGTGGACCTCCTGGCTCGAGCGCGCCGGTGGGCCGTCTCCCCGAGTCTCCCCCGAGCTATCCCGCGCCCTCGAGTCGGCCGGCCTCTCCGCGCCGCCCGCGACTGACCGCGAGCTTCGCGCCGCCCGGGCCCGGCTCCCTCCGAGGACCGTGCCGGAGGAACGGCGGCTCCTCCTCGCGGTCGCTCGGATCGCCGCCGCCCGCGCGCTGGCCGGTCCGGAGGAGACGCTGATCGGGCTGGCGCGCGAGGAGGCCCGGCTCGAGCGGGCGCTCGGGCGCGAGCTCTCGGCGGCCTCGCAGTGGGTCGCGGCCGGACCCACCTCGGTCCTCGGGGCTCACGCCGAGGCGCAGCGTCGCTTCGGCGAGCGGTTCCGGGAGCACTTCGCCGAGCTCTCCGAGCGACGCGACACGGCGGCGCGCGCCCTCGTCCCCAATCTCTCCCGCCTCCTCGGCCCGAAGGTCGCCGGTCGCCTCGTCGCGGCGGCCGGAAGCCGCGCCGCCCTCGCGAGGGCCTCGGGGGCCCGGCTACAGCTCCTCGGCGCGCGTCGGAGACCTCAGCCGGAGGGGGGACCCCGGTTCGGCGTGATCTTCCGCGCGCCGGGGCTCGAGGAGCTACCGGAGGAGGCCCGCGGTCGGTACGCGCGGTCGCTCGCCGCGCTGGCGGTCATCGCCGCCCGGGCCGACCATTTCACCGGACGGGACCTCGGGGG
>JASHVI010000080.1 GCA_030039525.1 Thermoplasmata archaeon | reverse complement strand
TTGAGCGTCAGCGCGGAGTTACCGGACTGGGCCAGCAGGTACTGGGTCCCGTCGTTGATCGTCACCGAGAACGATCCCGAGGACCCGGTGGCGTTCGCGACCTGGCTGAGGGAGGAGAAGGAGGTGAAGCCGCTGCAGCTCGACCCGCAGCTGTAGAGCGTCACCGTCGTGTTCGTGGTTCCGCCCGACCACTTGATCGTGATCGCGCCGGAACCGATGAAGTTCGGGGAGAGCTGCCAGGCCGTTCCGGTGCTCTGATCGGGCACCGACTGGGAGCCGCTCGAGGCCGCGAAGACACCGACTGCGAAGATGAGGATGCCGACGATCACGAGGACGATGCCGACGATGACGCGCTTCGAGGCCATGCGCGGCGGTATCAAGGGAAACTGATAGACCTTTCGTTCTCGGCCGGCGGTATAATCGTCGAGCCGTCCGCCGGGGCCGTCGGACGGCGCGGCGCCTCCCCGGTTTCGCGCCCGGGCCCTACGGGGCCTCCGCCGTCAGGGGCGGACGGACGGGCCGGGGGTCCGTTCGGCCCCGCGCGACGCGGGACTCGAGCAACCGGTCCAGCTCCCGTAGCCCGCCCGCGAGCGAGTCCCGACCCCGCAGCGACATCTGTCGATAGACGTCCGCGAGCCGGCCCCGGTACTCCCGTCGAGCGAGTCGCCGGACCCGACGGCCCGGGTCCGTGATCTCGAGCCGGCGGACCCTCCGGTCCCCCGGATCGGCCTTCAGGACCGCCCAACCGCGCCGGCTGAGCTGGCGCGAGAGGTCGGTCATGGCGGCGGGGGTCATGCCGAGCAGCTGGGAGAGCTCGGAGAGGGAGCGCGGGCCCTCCTCCAGACGGCCGAGGGCCCGGTACTCGGAGAGGTACAGCCCGTGGGCGCGCACCACCTCGCGGAGCTCGGCTCGGAGCTTCCGGTGGCAGTCCCTCAGCTGGTCCCAGAGGAGGTCGCCGGAACCCGCGGGCTCCAGCCGGACCACGATCGGGTGGATGCGGGATGCCGCGCTCACGACCGACCCCTCCGGAGGGAGGAGGGGGGAATTTATTAAGGTTCCTTAGTAAAGAGGGGCGGTGGAAGCGACCGCCGCGGTCCGCGCCGAGGGCCTCGCGAAGGAGTTCGGGAGCGTGCGCGCCCTCGACGGCGTGTCCTTCGAGATCGCGCCCGGCGAGGTCTTCGCGCTGCTCGGCCCCAACGGCGCCGGCAAGTCGACGACGCTCCGGATCCTCGTCACGCTCGCCCTCCCCACCTCGGGGCGGGCGGAGGTCTTCGGCGTCGACGTCCAACGGAACCCGACGAAGGTCCGCTCGATGCTCGGCTACGTGCCGCAGGCCCTCTCCGTCGACGGGGCGCTCACCGGCCGCGACAATGTCTGGCTCTTCGCGGGGCTCTACGACATCCCGTGGGCCGAACGGGAGACCCGGGTCCGCGCGACGCTCGAGACCCTCGGCCTCGGCGAGGCGGCCGACCGGCCCGCCTCGACCTACTCCGGCGGCATGATCCGGCGGCTGGAGCTGGCGCAGGCCCTGGTCCATCGTCCGAGGCTCCTCGTCCTCGACGAGCCGACGGTCGGGCTCGACCCGATCGCCCGGGACGACTTCTGGACCCGCATCGAGGAGCTCCGGGAGTCCACCGGCGTCACGGTCCTCCTCTCCACCCACTACATGGAGGAGGCGGAGGAGCACGTCCACCGGGTGGCGCTCCTCCACCGCGGGAGGCTGCGGGCGCTCGACACGCCCGTGGCCCTGGAGCGGGGCCTCGGGGCCGGCAAGAACCTCGAGGACGTCTTCCGGACCTTCGCGAGCGACGAGGGGGTCCCGGCCTCCGGGGGGTGGAAGGACGTCCGAGCCGTTCGGCGGACCGCCCGTCGCGTCGGGTAGGATCGTCGAGCTCGGCCGGGAGGCCTTCCTCTTCCCGGGACGGGTCGCGACCTTCTGCGCGATCGAGCTCCGCCGGATCGTCCGGGACCCCTGGGAGCTGGTCACCCGGATCATCCAGCCGGTCCTCTGGCTGTTGCTGTACGGCGAGATCCTCAACCGGGTGCGGGTGATCCCGACCGGGAACCTGCCGTACCTCACCTACCTCGCCCCCGGGATCGTCGCGCAGTCGGCGGTGTTCGTCGCGATCTTCTACGGCATCATGCTCGTCTGGGAGCGGGACTCCGGGGTCCTGTCGAAGATGATGGCCACGCCGACGCCCCGGGCGGCGATCGTCTCCGGGAAGGCCTTCGCCGCGGCGCTCCGGGGCCTCGTGCAGGCGGCGGTCGTCCTGACGCTCTGCGCGATCCTCTCCGTCGGCATCATCTGGGACCCGATCACGATCCTCGCCGCCGCGGCCTTCGTCGTCCTCGGCGCCGCCTTCTTCGCCTGCCTCTCGATGATCCTCGCCGGCCTCGTCCGCAACCGGGACCGGATGGTCGGCATCGGGCAGGCGATCAGCCTGCCCTTGTTCTTCGCCTCGAACGCCCTCTACCCGACCTCGCTGATGCCGCCGGTGCTCCAGTACATCAGCCTCGGGAACCCGCTCTCCTACCAGGTCGACGCGATCCGGGGGCTGCTCGTCGGGACGCCCTGCCACCTTCTCCTCGACGCGGTGGTGCTCCTGGTCGCCCTCGCCGCCGCGGTCACCCTCGCCTCCCTGTCGCTCACCCGGCTCGTCCGGTAGTCTCGGCCCCTTCGGGCCACGGGCCCGAGGTCTCGGGGCGAAGGCTCAGGGCAGGTGCGAGAGCAGGTCGAAGAGGAGGTTGCCGGCGAGCAGGGTCGCCACGGCTCCGGCCAGGAAGAAGACGAGGAACGGGAGCTGGGGCGTGACCCAGACCCTCGCCACGCCCCGCGACTCCAGCTCGGCCTGCTGGCGCACCCGGAGCGCCTGGTCATCCTCGGAGGTCTCGGCCTCTCGCTCCTCCTCGGCCTCGGCCGAGAAGACCGGGTCCTTCAGCCAGACGAACCGATGCGAGAGCTCCGAGACCGGGATCGGGTAGCCGACGAAGCTCGCCGCCCCCTCGAAGCTCCCGTCGCGGAGGTTCCGGAAGGCGATGACGATCGGGACCGAGACGCTCAGCAGCGCGGCGTTCATGAGTAGCGTGAGCGGGCCGGGGAGCACCTGCGAGAGGGCCGTCGAGGCCGCCGAGGTGTACACCACCACCGGCGCGAGCGGGATCAGCGTGGCGGCGGCGAGGAGGGCCTTCGCGTCGGCGCCTCCGTAGAGGAGCCCGAGCTCGAAGCAGGCCCGGATCAGGACGACGACGACGAACGCCGCGACCGCGATCGGGGGGACCGCAGCGTTCGAGAGCCCGTCCGCGCGCGCCGCGAGGAGCAGGAAGAGGCCGGCCGCGATGTAGAGCGCGATCTCGACCAGGCCCGGGAGCGCCTCGCTGAGCCGTTCGAGCCGAAGATCCCAGGCGAAGAAGTGCTGGAGGATGAGGGCGCAAACGACCAGCCAGCACAGCAGAGGAAGGCGCCCCTCCGGTGCGATGGCGATCAAGCCGAGTACGGCGCCGGCAGCGCCGAGGATCTGCCAGACCCCGTCGGGGGCCTCCCGGGTCCGGACGTCGGTGTAGGCGGCGTACGCGAAGCCGGCGAGGAGCACGGCCCAGGCGACCTCGCCGAGGGTCCCCGAGTACAGCGCCACGGAGTATCGAACCCGTTCACCGGGCCCCGGCCGAGATAAACCCCCGGCTGTACGCGGCGGGCGACCCCGCCGGCGCTCGCCGGTGCGGGGCTCCGGCGAGCGCGCCCCGCAAAGAGCTTTTAATAGGCGACTAGGTGGCGCGGCTCCCGACATGGTCGAGTTCAAGCTCGTCATCTCCGAGGCGGACCGGTCGTACGCCCGCTCCGTCCCGGACCCGCAGTCCGCCGGCTTCCTCGGGAAGCGGATCGGCGAGTCCGTCGGCGGCGAGCTCATCGGCCTTCCCGGCTACACGCTCCGGATCGCGGGCGGCTCCGACCGGAGCGGCTTCGCGCTGCGGCCCGAGATCCCCGGCGCCCGGCAGGTCCGCGTCTACGTCGGCGACGGCTTCGGGTTCCGGGAGGTCCGGGCCGGCCAGCGCCGGCGGCGCTCGTTCCGGGGCGGGACGATCAGCGAGGAGACCGTCCAGATCAACCTCGTCGTCGAGCAGAAGGGCCCGAAGCCCCTTCCCGAACTGCTCGGCGCGTCATGAAGTCCCCGAAACAGCCCGAGGTCAACATCGGCCTGGTCGGCCACGTGGACCACGGCAAGACGACCCTCACCCAGGCGCTCACCGGCGAGTGGACCGACCGCCACTCCGAGGAACTGAAGCGCGGGATCTCGATCAAGCTCGGCTACGCCGACGCCGCCTTCTACCGCTGTCCGAAGGACGAGCCGCCGGCGGGGTACGGGACCGATCCGGTCTGCCCGCACGACGGCTCCGAGGCGAAGTTCCTCCGGGCGGTCTCCTTCGTCGACGCCCCCGGCCACGAGACGCTGATGGCGACGATGCTGAGCGGCGCGGCGTTGATGGACGGGGCCCTCCTCCTCATCGCGGGGAACGAGCGGTGCCCGCAACCGCAGACCCGGGAGCACCTCTACGCCCTCGACATCATCGGGGTCCGGAACGTCGTCGTCGTCCAGAACAAGATCGACCTCCTCACCCCGGAGGCCGCCAAGCAGAACTTCGAGGAGATCCGGGCCTTCCTGAAGGGCTCCCCGATCGAGAAGGCGCCGGTGGTCCCGATCTCCGCGAACCACCGGGTGAACGTCGACGCGCTCATCGAGGCGATCGAGCGCACGATCCCGACGCCGCCCCGGGACGCGGCGAAGCCGCCCCTCATGTACGTCGCCCGCTCCTTCGACATCAACCGCCCGGGGACCCGGCCGAAGGACCTCCGGGGCGCGGTGCTCGGCGGCTCGCTGCTCCAGGGCCACCTCTCGATCGGCGACGAGATCGAGATCCGGCCCGGGGGCGCCGGCCTGCCGGAGGGCCGGGCCGAGGCCCTGCGGACCCGGATCACCGCCCTCGTCTCCGGCGGTCAGACGCTCGACGAGCTGAAGCCCGGGGGCCTGGCCGCCATCGGCACCTCGCTGGACCCCTCCCTCGCGAAGGGCGACGGGCTCACCGGGCGGCTCGTCGGGACCCCCGGGACCCTCCCGCCCACGACGCAGAAGGTCCGGGTGAAGGCGACGCTCCTCGACCGGGTCCTCGGCTCCAAGGGGGACCTCAAGGTGGAGAAGATCCGGACCAGCGAGATCATCCAGGTCACGGTCGGCACCACGATCTCCCAGGGGAAGGTGACGAGCGCGCGCGGGGACGAGGTCGAGCTCCAGCTCTCCCGGGCGGTGACGGTCTTCCCGGGGAGCCGCGTCGCCATCTCCCGAAGGCTCAATGCCTGGCGGTTGATCGGGTACGGGATCGTGGACGGAGGAGGAGCTCGATGAGGCCCGACCTGATGGACGTGCTGTGCTGCCCGGTCTGCCGGGGCGACCTCGTGCTCACGGTCGACCGGAAGGAGGGCGAGGAGATCGTCGCCGGCCACCTCCGGTGCGAGGCCTGCCGGGTCGACTATCCGATCGAAGAGGGGATCCCGAACCTCCTCCCGCCGGAGGACCGGGACGCGCCGGCCGCTCAGGCGGAGACGAAGTAGAAGGCGAAGAGGCCCACGAACAGGGCCGCGGCCACCGCGAGCGAGGGGACCATCCACGGGACCCCGCCGCGCGAACGGCGATGGACCGAGGTCCCGACGGTGACGATCGGGATCGAGAAGGAGAACCAGTAGCCGCCGATCACGACCTCGTAGAGGGCGAGGCCGGTCCGGTTCGCGTGGGGCTCGGCGAGGACGAGGGCCACGACGAGGACGAGGCCCGAGACGAGGAACCCGAGGTCGATCGAGGCCACCTCGAAGAATCCCTCGATCCCCCGCTTCCGGCCCGGGTAGGCGCGACGGAGGAGGATGAGCATGAGGCCGAAGGTCCCGAGCAGGAGGAGGAGCAGGTAGAAGCCCGGCGTGTCGAGGCTGAGCGCGTACCGGCCGGGCCCGGGCCAGGAGAGGCTCATGGGCCGGGGGCGGGCTCCCAGAGCACGGCCCGGCACGGGGACCCGTCCGCGCCCACGAGGCGCAGCGGGAGGCAGCCGAGCTCGTGGAGCCCGGGCGCGACGCCGTCGAGCGCGAGCCCCTCGAGGATCCAGCAGCCGGCCGAGAGGAGCCGGTGGTGGACGGGGAACCGTTGCGTCGGGTCCGACTCGACGGAGAGCCCGTCGACCCCCACCAGCTTCGCCCCCCGCTCGAGCAGCCGCTCCGCGCCGGGGAGGGTGAGGGCGGCGAACGTAGGGTCGAATCCTCCGCCGGCGGCCCAGCCCGCGGAGTTCCGGGTCCTCAGCAGCACGCGCTCGGTCCCCGGGGGGACCGAGGCGAGCTCGTCGGCCCCGATGGCACCGACCGAGTCGTCGACCCGCACGACCCGGGCCGGTCCGTTGAGGAGGCCGAGGTCGACGGAGTCGACCGGTACGCCCTCGGCGACGAAGTGGGCCGGCGCATCCAGGTGGGTCCCGGAGTGCGAGCCGAGGGCGACGGAGCTGAGGCGGTACGGGTCCCCTCGTTCGAGGCTGCGGACGGGGATCACCCGGATGGCGGGGTCCCCGGGAAATCGGGGCGTCCGGTCGCCGAGGGGGAGCGTGACGTCCCGCGGGACCCGACGCGCGGCCACGCTCTCGAAGAGCCTCGGAGGCCTCGTTAAAGGGTTCGCGTCCTGACGAACCGGGTGGTCGGGGGCCTCGACCTTCCCTCGTTCCTCCTCGCCTTCGGCGTCACGCTCCTCGAGATGACCGAGGTCGTCGCGCTCGTCTTCGCGCTCGGCGCGGAGGGGGGAGCGCTGCGGCCCGCCGCCCTCGGGGCGGTGGCGGGCGTCGCGGTCGTGGGCGTCGTGACCCTCGCCACCGCCGGCGCGCTCCTCCGCCTCCCGGCCGGGCTGCTCCTGTGGGCGGCCTCGATCGTGCTCTTCGGCTTCGGGCTCTTCCTGTTCCGGAGCACCCTGCGGACCTATCGGCGCCGGGCCGCCGGTACCCTGCCTCCGGTCGACCGTCCCCCGGCGTCGCTCCCGTTCACGGGGGGCTTCGCCGCCGGGAGCGTCGAGGCGATCGAGGCCGCCGTCGTCCTCCTCGCGCTCACCGCGGGGGGCCACGGCGTCGCGGCGCTCGTCGGGGCGCTCGCCGCCGGCGCGCTCCTCGTCGGAGCCGCCGCGCTCGTGCACCAGCGGGTGCGACGCGTCAAGGTGCCGACGCTGAAGCTCGCCGCCACCTCGGCGCTGTTCGCCTTCTCCGCCTTCTGGGGGAGCGAGGCGGCCGGGGTCCGATGGCCGGGACCGTCGGGGCTCTCGGACCTCTACCTTCTGCCCCTCTTCGCGGCCTCCGGGCTCGTGGTCGGCTCGCTCCTGCGCTTCGGCTCGGGCGCGCCACTCTTCGCGGGGGAGAATCGTTAAGGGGGGCACTACGCAAGGTTGGTCGGTGTCGCGCGCCGGATCGACCGACGAGGAGGATCCGGAGGCATCGGACGGCGACCCCGGCGACGCGCCGGCCCCCCACCGAACGAAGCGGACCCGGAAGGGCTCGCACCGACCCCCGAAGGCCGACGGCCCGGTGTCGGCCTGGGACGACGGCGCCGCAGGCGAGCCGGTCGAGGAGGAGGAGGGGGAGAGCGCCCCGAACGGGAGGGGCCAGAAGCGGGAGACGGTGTTCATGCGCGCCCGGGACACCTGGTGGTTCGAGCCGCTCGTCGCCCTGATGGTGATCGTGGTGCTGCTCGTGGCGCTCTTCGCCTACACGCAGAACTGGCCCCCGGTCTACGTCGTGGAGTCGATGAGCATGCAGCACGGCCTCGACGACCAGCTCGGCCTCATCAACACCGGCGACCTCGTCCTCGCGCAGAAGATCGCGACCTCCTCGATCGTCCCCTACGTGGTCGGCGCGCAGACCGGCTTCACCACGTACGGGGAGTACGGGGACGTCATCCTCTACTATCCGAACGACAACACCTCGGGAGCCCCGATCATCCATCGGGCGATCCTCTTCCTCGAGTACAACCCGGGCTCGGGTACCTTCAGCGCGCCCGACCTCGCCGGCCTCTCCTGCGGGAACGGGGACTCCGGGTTCTACACGAACACCGGATCCTCCTCGGGGTGCGGCTACACCGACATGCACGAGAGCCTGATCCTGCACGGGATCGGCTGGCAGTCGGTGGACGTCGACATCCCGATGGACCCCTCGCTGCTCGGGGCGCACTCCGGCTTCCTCACGATGGGGGACAACAACTTCGAGTCCACCGGGACCGGCGTCGGCCAAGGGATCCCGGACCAGCTCGGCGGCCTCTCCACCCTCGTCGAGCCCGCCTGGATCATCGGGGTCGCGCGGGGGATGATCCCCTGGTTCGGCGCCATCAAGCTGGCCCTCGACGGGGACGACAGCGAGGTCCCGACGCAGTCCTGGCAGTACCTCGGCGTCACGGTCCTCGCGATCGTCCTCGGGGGCATCGCGCTGCACCTCTTCCTCCGGCGCGAGGGGATCGAGGACCCCCGACGGAAGGCCGAGGAGGAAGAGGAGGAGGAGGAGCCCGAGGACGGGCCCCCGCCACGCCGTCCGGGCCGACGCTCGCACGCCGCGGCCGATGCGGACGACGAGGAGGAGGACGAGAAGCCCTCCCGGTCCCACCGCAAGCACGGAACGACCCGGAGCTCCGACGAGGCCCCGGCCTCCTCGTCCTCCCACCGCCGCGGCCGGCCCCCCCCGAGCGTGGGCCGCTCCAAGGCCGAGGCGCCGGACGATGACGATGACGACGACGCGGACTGAGGCCCGTCCGTCGACGCGGCCAGTCCCGCCGAAGGTGCCGCCCGCGGGCTCCGGCCCCGTGGCGTAGACCCCGCCCCCGGGACTCCCCCCCACCCGCGGTGCGCGGCAGGGCTTCGGGACCGAACCTGGGAGCCTTGCGAAAAGAAAGAGTCGAAAGGGGTTGGCGCGGCTCCCCCGGTGCCCCGGGGGGCCGCGCGGCCGAT
>JASHVI010000079.1 GCA_030039525.1 Thermoplasmata archaeon | reverse complement strand
CGGGCACGACTACGGCGCCACCCCGACCTCGACGGTCGGACGGGAACGGGTCGAGAACTACGTCCTGAAGCCCCGGAGCCGCGAGGAGTTCGTCCGCTTCCTGCGGGAGTAGTACGATGGCTCCGATGCCCCCCGCTGACGAGCGTCCGCTGTGGGCCGTCGGCGCGGTCCGGACGCGGCCGCCGGCGCCCGACCGCGCCCGCCTCATCGCCGCGCTGCGGGAGCTGTCGGCCGGATCGGAGGCCCTCGTCTCGGTCTTCGATGCGGAGGCGATCGCGGGGGAGCGCCACCTCCTCTCCGCCTGGGCCCACCTCGGCCGCTCCCGGGCCCGGGGCGGACCGAGGCTCCGGGACCGCGGCGCGGAGTTCGCGCTCTACGTCGCGGGGGACGACCAGCTCCCGAGGGCGCTCGCGAAGGTCGGGGTCCGCGAAGGGACCGAACGGTTCGTGGTCGTTGGTGAGAAGGCGCGAGACCGGGCCGCCACCCTCGAGGCCCTCGGCCTCTCCGAGTCCGCGGGGATCTACCCGCGTCCCGTGACCGTCGAGCTCCTCGACCGGCTCGGGATCGGCGCGCCGGAGCGCTCCGCGGTCCCGGAGAGCGCCTGGGAGGGCCTCGTCCTCGAGCGCGTGGCCCTGCTCGAGCTCTCTGCGGGCCCCCACGCCCCCGACGCGCACGGCAAGCGGAAGTGACCGCTCGCCCCCGGTGGGGGAGGCCGCCGGCGGGACCGTGCGCTCCCTTTTTGCGGGGGGGCTCCCTCGCCCGCCCGGCCCGGACGGCGCGTGCAGGCGTAATCTAGCGGCAGGATGTCAGCCTTCCAAGCTGACCACCCGGGTTCGAATCGGCGGGAACTCCCGCCGCGGAACTCCCGGCGCCTGCAGTCTCCCCGGGCCCCGTCCCGGGCCCGAACCCATAAGACCCGCGCGCCGCTCGGCGTCGCCGAGCTGAGGTAGCCTAGCCCGGCAAGGCGCCGGCCTTGAGAGCCGGTGGCGGCAACGCCCCGGGAGTTCAAATCTCCCCCTCAGCGCCTTCGGGCGGCGGGCCCTCGCCCGCGACGGCTCCGCGCCCCGGTGTTCCGCGGCCTCGCGCGAGTCGATTTATGGCGCCGCCCCGTCCGACGGCGCGCGATGTCCGAGGCGGCCCCGCTCTCCCCCCTGCTCGAGCAGTACGAGGGGGTCCGCTCCCGCTACCCGGGCCACCTGGTGCTGTTCCGGGTCGGGGATTTCTTCGAGACCTTCGGGGACGACGCGAAGCTCCTCTCCAAGGAGCTCGACCTCACCCTGACCGCCCGGGCCCCGGACGCGAAGGGGGCGCGGGTCCCGATGGCGGGCGTCCCCCACCACGCCCTCGAGACGTACCTCGACCGCCTCCTCCGCAAGGGCTACCGGGTCGCCCTCTGCGATCAGGTCGAGGATGCCCGGTTCGCGAAGGGCCTCGTCCGCCGGGAGGTCACCCGGGTGATCACGCCCGGGACGGTCGTCGAGGAGCGGGTGCTGCCCGGGGCGGACCACAACTTCCTCGTCGCGGTCGACGCGCGCCTCCCGAGGGGGAGCTACGCCGCGGTCGACCTCACCACCGGCGAGTGGTTCCAGGACCGTGCGGACGGCGAGGGACCCGAGTCGCTCGTCGCGACCGTTGCCGGCCTCGCGCCGCGCGAGATCCTCGTCGTCGATGGGGCCGGGACCGAGCGCCTCCGGACCCTCCTGAGCACCGAGCACCCGCGGGCCCGGCTCGACGAGGCGCCGGAGCCGGCCGAGGTCGACGCCCTGCCGCCCGTCCTCGCCGGATCGATCGGGAGCGCGGATCCCCCGATCGCCGAGGTGGCGAGGCGCCTCGCCGCCTACGTCCTGGAGACGCAGCCGCGACTGCTCCCCCACGTGCGGCCCCTGCCCCGGGCTCCCGGGGGTCGCCGGATGCGCCTCGACGGGAAGACGCTCCGCCATCTCGAGATCCTCGCGCCGATGAACCCGGACGACCCGGACGGCGCGACCCTGCGATCGACCTGGGACCTCGCGGTCACCGCCCCGGGGCGACGGACCCTTACCTACTGGCTCCGGAATCCCCTCGCCGACGTCGGGGCGATCCGGGCCCGCCACGACGCGGTCGGGGCCCTCGCCGAACGGGGGGCCTCCCTCCTCGCCCTTCGGAGGGACCTCGCCGCGGTCGCCGACCTCGGACGGATCGCGGGACGCGTCGCGGGCCGGCGACTGCGCCCGGGCGAGCTCGGAGCGCTCCGCGACGGGCTCCGCGGCGCGGGTCGGCTCGCCGAGGAGCTCGCGGCCGTCGGGGCCCCGCTGATCGAGCGCCTCTCCGCCGACCTGCGCCCGCCCGCGACGCTCCTGGAGCGCCTGGACGCCGCCGTCCCGGTCGACGGGAGCGGGCCGGTCCCTGCGGAGCCGCGATTCCGCGCCGGATTCGCCCCGGAGATCGATGCGGCCCGCCAGCGGGAGCGGGCCGCCCTCGGCGAGCTCGCCGAGCTGGAGCGCGAGGAGCAGGCCGCGACCGGGATCCGGACCCTCAAGATCGGGTACAACCAGGTCTTCGGATACTACCTCGAGGTCAGCCGCCCGAACCTCGGCCGCGTCCCCGCGCACTACCGACGCAAGCAGACGATCGCCGGCGGGGAGCGGTTCGTCACCGAGCGCCTCCTCGACCTCGAGGGACGGGTCCGCGTCGCCCGGGACGAGGCCGAGCGGGCGGAGTCGCTCGCCTGGGAGGGGCTGCTGACCGAGATCGACGCGGAGGTCCCCTCGATCCACCGGGTCTCCCGGGCCCTCGGCGAGGTCGACGCCCTCGCGGGGTTCGCGGCGGCGGCGCAGGAGCGGGGCCTCGTCCGGCCCGAGATCGACGAGGGCTCCCGGATCCAGGTGCGGGACGCCCGCCACCCGACGCTCGACCGGCTCCTCGGCGGCGGCTTCGTCCCGAACGACATCGACCTCGACGCCGACGGGGAGCGGCTCCTCGTCCTCACCGGGCCGAACATGTCCGGCAAGTCGACGTACATGCGGACGGTCGGCCTCCTCGTCGTCCTCGCCCAGTCGGGCTCGTTTGTGCCGGCCCGGTTCGCCCGGATCGGCGTGGTCGACGCGCTGCACACCCGGATGGGGTTCACCGACGCGATCGGTCGGGGCAAGTCGAGCTTCCTGGTCGAGATGACCGAGGTCGCGGAGATCCTCCGCGACGCCGGGCCCAGCTCCCTCGTCCTCCTCGATGAGGTCGGACGGGGGACGAGCACCTTCGACGGGCTCGCCCTCGCGTGGGCCACCCTGCGGTTCCTCCACGACCGGAGCCGCTGCCGTGCCGTCCTCGCGACGCACTACCACCAGCTGACCGACCTGGTGGAGGGACTGGAGGGCGCGCGGAACGCCCATCTCGCCGTGCGGGAGCGCGGGGAGGAGATCGTGTTCCTCCACCGTCTCGTCCCCGGCAGCACCGACCGGTCGTACGGGCTCCACGTCGCCCGGATCGCCGGGCTCCCGCCGGAGGTGACCGAGGAGGCGGGCCGCCTCCTCGAGCGGCTCGAGGCGGACTCGGTCCCGCTCCCCGCCAAGGGCTCCGGGACGCGTCGCGCGACCCGGTTCACCCAGGCGGTGCTGCTGAGCGCCGAGCCCGCCCCGGAGAGCCCGCTCGAGCAGGAGCTGCGCGCGCTCGATCCGGATCGGCTCTCGCCCCTGGAGGCCCTCCAGTGGCTCGCCGAACGTCGCCGCCGCCTCGACGCGCCGCCGTCGGAGGGGAGCGCCCGGTGACGCCGGCGCCGGCCCCACGGCGTCCGATCCGGCGGCTCGACGCCGCGACCGTCGCCCACATCGCCGCCGGCGAGGTCGTCGAGCGTCCCGCTTCGGTGGTGAAGGAGCTCGTCGAGAACGCGCTGGACGCCGGCGCCGACCGGATCGACGTGCGGCTCGAGGAGGGCGGACGGACCCTCATCGAGGTCTCGGACAACGGCGACGGCATCCCCGAGGCGGAGCTGGAGCTGGCGGTCGAGCGGCACGCCACGAGCAAGCTGGCCCCCGACGGCCCGCTCGAGCGCATCGAGAGCCTCGGCTTCCGGGGCGAGGCGCTCGCCTCGATCGCCTCCGTCGCGCGGCTGCGGATCACGTCCCGGTCCCTCGACGCGGAGGGCGCGGCCGGTCTCTCGGTCGTCGGCGGGAGCGTCGCCGGGCGCTTCGAGCTCGGGCGCGCCCCGGGCACCACCGTCGAGGTCCGCGACCTCTTCTTCGCGACCCCGGCCCGCCGCAAGTTCCTGAAGAGCCCGGCGGCGGAGCAGGTCGAGGTCCTGGAGACCCTCCAGGCGCTCTACCTCGCCCGGCCGGGCGCGAGCCTCTCGTTGAGCTCCGAGCACCGGGAGGTCGCCCGCTGGCCCTCGACCTCCCGTCTATTCGATGCCGCGGGCCACGTCCTCGGTCCGGAGTTCCTCGCGGTCGCCTTCTCCGTCGACGCGGCGCTCCCCGAGGGCTCCCACCTCACCGGCGTCCTCGGCCGGCCCTCCTTCCATCGGCCCACGGCGGCCTCCCTCCACCTCGCGATCAACGGCCGGCCGGTCCGCTCCCGCCCGATCGTCCAGGCGCTCCGGCTCGCCTTCCAGGACCACCTCCCGAGGACCCGCTTCCCGGCGGGCGCGGTCCACCTGGAGGTCCCCGCCGAGCGCGTCGACGTCAACGTCCACCCCAGCAAGGCGGAGGTCCGGATCGTGCGGGAGCGGGAGCTCCTCCTCGAGGTCCGCCGGGCGGTCCGGGCCGCGCTGCTCGCGGGTCCCGTCGGCTCGGAGCGGGCCGCCCTCCCGGTGCGCCTTCGCGCCGACGAGCCCCCGGCGATCCCCGCCCGGTTCCTCGCGACCCCGAGCTGGCTCGCCGCCGGCCCGGCGCTCGTCGCGGAGTCCTCGGCCGCCACCCAGCGCACCCTCGACATCGGGCTCCCCCTCGTCGGGGTCGCCGCCGGCGTCGGCCGGCCCGGGCTCCGCCTGGTCGGGCCGGTCTTCGACCTCTACTGGGTCGCGGAGGCGGACGAGGCGCTCTGGCTCATCGACCAGCACGCCGCGAGCGAGCGGCTCCTCTTCGAGCGGATCCGGCGGGATGGGCACCTCGGCCGCCAGGAGCTCGTCGACCCGGCCTTCGTCGAGCTCACCCCGCGCCAGCGGGCGGTGCTCGACGCGCGCCGCCCCGAGCTCGAGGGGGCCGGCTTCACCATCGAGGCCTTCGGCGAGGGGGTGGAGCGGGTGCTCGCCGTCCCCTCGTTCCGCGGGCACACGGCGCTGCCGGGATCGCTCGGGACGCTGCTCGACGAACTGGCCGACGGCGGGCGGCCGACGGTGCCGGACGGCGGACCGGAGCGGATCGCCGCCTCGATCGCCTGCCACGCGGCGGTCCGCGCCGGGGACCGGATCTCGGCGGAGTCGCTCCGGGCGATCCTCGGAGGGCTCGACGGGCTCGGCGACCCCTCGTACGCCTGCCCGCACGGTCGTCCGATCGCGGTCCGATGGTCCCGCGGCCGCCTCGACCGGAGCTTCCTGAGGAGCGGGGCGCCGTAGCGGTCCCGATGCGGCCGAGCGAGGCCTCGATGCGGGCGCCGGTCGGGCGCCATCTCGAGGCGATCGGCTACCGGGTCTGGTTCGCGCCCGACGGCCGCGACTTCCTCGACGTCGTCGCCGTGCGCGGCGAGGAGGTCGGCCTGGTCGAGCTGAAGGTCGCCGACTGGCGGCACCTGAAGGCGCAGGGCGTGGCCCGCCGCTCCCTCGGCGACTGGGTCGCGGTCGCGCTGCCGACCGAGCGGCTGGCCCGCCGGCTCCTCGGCGCTTCGACCGGCCCGGTGGCCCCCCGGCTCGGGGTCTGGGTCGTCTCGGAGGACGAGGTGACCGAGCTCCGGCGCGCGGAGCCGATGCCCCCGCCCCCCGAGGGCTCCCCGGCCGACGCGGCCCGCCGGCGGTTCCGGGCCCTGCTCGCGGAGGCTCCGGGGTGGCCGGAGGGGCTCGCCTGGGGCGGGGCGGCCCGACGCACCGGGACCGGGAACCTCTACCGCCTCGACGAGTTCGAC
>JASHVI010000078.1 GCA_030039525.1 Thermoplasmata archaeon | reverse complement strand
GATCCTCGGATAGCGACGACGCATCCGCCACGCGTGGGCGCATCGCAGGCACTGAGCCACCCGCACCTGCCGTTTGGTCATGCCCGACCGAAGAGGGGAACAATTTACTTATCCCTATCGGCGCAGCAACAGATAACCCGAACCGATCGAGCGAGGATTTCCGGCGCCGGTAGGCAGTGCTAGGGAGGGGAACCTTCGGGAACAGCTTCTCCCTGCCGCCGGAACCCGGTCCGGCCCGCTCGCCCCGAGCGGGGGCGTCGGCGCCCTCCCCCCGAGTCCGGGCGAAGGGCGGACGTCGGGAGCAACTCTTTAGTAACGTGTTGATGTAAACATGTTGATGTCGGTCAAGACCGTGACCCTGTCCGAGGACGCGTACTTGGTCTTGGCATCGCGCAAGCGAGAGGGCGAGAGCTTCAGCGAGGTCGTCCGCAGGCTCGTCCGGTCGGAGCACTCCCTCCGGGAGTTCGTCGGCGGCTGGAGTGACGCACCGACCGCGAAGTACGCCCGGTTCGAGGCATGGGTGGAGCAGAGTGACCGAAGGTCGCGCTCGGAGATGCGCCGGCTCGGCCCTCCGCGGTAGGCCCATCGATGGCCAGCCTCGACTCCACGTTCCTGATCGACCTCCTGCGTCGAGTCTCGCCCGCGGTCGAGCATCTCGACCGGCTCGAGGCCTCGCGAGAGCCTCGGTTCATCACCCCTCCGGCCGCGGCCGAGGTCATGGTCGGGGCGCATCTGCTCGGCGGCCAATCGCTTCGGGTGGCGGAGGAGCTTCTGGCGACGCTGCAGTGGTTGGAGTTCGATCCGGAGTCCTCGCGTCTCGCGGGCCGCATTGGCGCCGAACTCATCGCGCGCGGGGAACCCCTGGGCGCCGCGGACCTGTTCATCGCGGCCACGAGCCTTCGTCACCGGCAACGCTTGATCACGCGCGACCGCGGATTCGCGCGGGTCCCGGGCCTGCAGGTCGAGACCTACTAGCCTCCCGGACCCGGGCGTCGGGGCGGGGCCCCCTCAGTCCGTCGCTCGTGCCGACGAGGAGCCGCTCGGAAGGCCTGGCCCGGGGTGCGCGGTCGGTGTGGCCCCGGAGGTTCGTGACGGCAGGCGGGCGAACTTGGGGTGGCGCGAGGGGCCCAACACCTCCTGCGCGAACAGGATGGCGACGCCGCCCACAAGGGTCGTGGCGGCGGCGATCCAGAACGCGTACTGGAACGCGAGGTGGGCGGGGAGACCGAGCCCCCCCAACGGGCCGGAGGTGAGCAGGTAGGTCGAGAGGAGGGATCCCGCGATGGGGGCCCCGACGCTGCCGCCGACGTTCCGGAAGACGTTGTTCATGGCGGTCGCCTGGCCCATGTCCCTAGGATCGACCGTGAGGACGAGCAGGTTGATCACCGTCGCATTGAGCAGCGCGATCCCCGCGCCGATCACGAACTCGTACACGAGCGCCTGGTCGAGCGAGGTCGCGATGGAGACGAGGTAGAACCCGAGGGCCGTCACGACGCTCCCGGCGATCGCGAGGGGCTTCACGCCGGTCTTCGAGACCACGAAGCTCGCGGCGGCGGCGACCGCGATCATCGCGAGCGCGAGCGGGATGATGTCGAGGCCGGCGCTCAGGATGTTGTAGCTCGGGAAGGACCCGTTGTACCCCCCCGAGGCGATCGGGTACTCGAACTGGTAGATCAGCGAGAAGAGCGCGAGATACATGCCGAGCCCGACGACGGTCAGGACCGCGTTGGTCACGGCGACGTTCCGCTCCGCCAGGAGGTGCTGGTCCACGATCGGCTCGCGCCCGAGCCGCTTCCACCGGGCCTCGTAGAGCGCGAACGGGACGAGCAGGACGAGCCCCGCGCCGAGTGCGAGGAGCGTGGGCGGAGAGGCCCACCCCCAGGCCTGACCCTGGGAGAGCGCGGTGACGACACCGGCCAGGGCGCCTCCGAGCAGGGCCGCCCCGACGTAGTCGACCCGGACGTTCGGCCGACGGTACGTGGACTCGCGGACCATGAGGACCACGAGAATCGCGAGGAGCACCACGAACGGGATCGCGGAGTGGTACGTGTCCCGCCAGCCGTAGTTCTGGGAGACGAACGATCCCAGGGGGAGGCTAATGACGAATCCCACGCCGAACATCGCGCTCAGGAGGCCCTGCGCGCGCGGTACCAGTTCCCGGGGGAACTCCTCCCGCACGAGGGCCATGCCGAGCGGCAGGATGGTGAGGCCGATCCCCTGGACGGTCCGGGCGGCGACCATGAAGCCGAAGTTCGGCGAGAAGCCGGTCACCGAGACGGCGGCCGCGTAGCCGAGCATCACGCCGATGAGGACCCGGCGCTTCCCGTAGATGTCCCCCAGCTTCCCGACGACCGGCGAGAGGGCCACGCCGGCCGCGGCGTACGCGGAGATGATCAGGGTCACCTGGGCCGTGTCGACGTGGAAGTCGGACTGGATCGTGGGGAGCGACGGGGTGAGCATGCCCTCGATGTAGAGCACGACGACCACGATCCCCGCGAGGAGGAGCATCACCCGGTTGGCGTAGGCGCGGTCGAAGTTCTCCAGCGTCTTCGGGGCCGGGGCGCCCGACGCGGGCGACGGGTCCGCGCCTCCGGTCCCCGACGGGGTCGACTCCGTCATCGCGGGTCTCCGGGCTCGAGCAGGAGCCGACCGTTCAAATCCCAACGGATTCGCAAGCTCCCACCTCAGGGGGTGGGCCGGGTCGCCGCGTCCGACTCGGCCGACGCGCGCCGAGGCTGGTAGCGATACATCAGGTACGCCAGGATCGCGCCGTACAGCAGCCCCCCTCCGATGGCCGCCACGAGCGTGTTGAGCCACACCCGGGAGGTCCCCTCGTCCTGCCAGTACCCTAGGGCGGCCGAGAGGAGGAGCGAGGCCAACAGACCGAGCGCGATCTGCCAGCGGCTGGGCCGGCGTTTGTAGAAGACCAGGGGGAGCAGCCCGGGCAGGATCATGCGCTACGACCCCCCTCGGACGAGGGGCCCAGGCCGGGGGAGCGATTAGCTCCCTCGGGTCGCCGCGGCCGCTGCGCTTCCCGGGGATCGGGAAGGACCGGCCCGCCCCATCGCCGGGACGGACCGGGGCTTGAGGACGGGCTCCGGCCCAACGAGCCGGGGGCTCCGGTAGGAGCGGCCGGCTCGGAGCGGCCTACTCGATCGGCGCGTAGAGGATCGTCAGCAGGCGATCCTCGGCGTGCTCCCCCGGCATGCAGGCGTAGACGTCCCCGGTGGGGCCCGCGGGACGGACCTTCGCCTGGCCGACCGACTGCATGAACTTCCGCCAGCCGGCGGAGAGGCCGGAGTACGGGCCTTGGACGACGGTCCACGCCGCCTTGCCCTGCACCCGCGTCCACTTCGGCAGGGGTCCTATCTGGACCTTCTTTCCCACGAGCCCGTCGAGCTCGGCATGCGCCGCGTCGCAGGTCGCCATGCCGGCCCGGCGTGCCCGGCGACCAAATCCCTTGCGGCGAACCGGGGCGACGTGCGGAGGGCGAGTCCGGCGCCCGGACCAAGGCCCCGGCCCCTACCTCGAGGCGGTCTCCGCCGGCTGGACCGTGGGGCGCGGCGCGACCTCGGAAGCGGCCGGCGCCGCGGCGGGAGCGCCCTGCCGGTCCCCCTGGCGGGTCCCGTCCGCCGCGAACCGGTAGTTCCGCAGCGTCAGGCTGAAGAGGAAACCGATCACGGCGAGCCCCGCGACGATCGCGAAGACGGCCCGGAACCCGGTGATCGAGTAGCTCGTCACCGGGACGACGTGGTCGACGTAGAAGGTCGCCGTGAAGCTCGCGAGCACGGAGGTGGTGACCACCGGGGCGATCGCCGTCCCGAGGTTCCGGAAGGTCTGGTTCATCCCCGTCTGGATGCCGAGCTCCCGCCGGTCGACGCTGAGCACGATCATGTTCGACATCGCGATCAGCGTCGCGACGTTGCCGACCAGGAGCGGGATCATGAACGCGGCGAGCTCGAGCGTGGTCCGGTTGAACTCGAGGAGCGCGAGGCCCCCGAACGCCATGAGGCCGTAGCCGAGGAGCGTCACCGGCTTCGGACCGACGCGCGAGACCGCGAGGCCGATCAGCGGGGCGCAGGCCAGCATCGACAGCGCCGAGGGGAGCGCGAGGAGCCCGAAGGTGAACTCGCTGACGCCGAGCCCGGGGCCGATGGGGAGCTCCGCCAGGATCACGGCCGTCGTGAAGGCGAAGAACATCAGCGCCCCGACGATGATGCCGTTGACGTTCGAGACGAAGATGTTCCGCGGCTTCAGCGCCTCGAACCGGATCACCGGGCTCTTCGCCCTCGGCTCCCAGTAGGCGAAGAAGCCGAAGCCGACGAGCGCGAGCAGGAAGAACTCGGGCGTGCCCCACGGGAGCGCGCCGAAGTGGACCGCGGTGAGGCTCGTCCACCCCCAGTACGCCCCCTCCGTGACCCCGATGAGGAGGGTCGCGAGACCGAAGCCGAGCGACGCGACGCCCGGCAGGTCGAAGACCGGGTTGCCGTGTACCGGCGACTCCTTCAGGAGGACCGCGCCGAGCCCGACGAGGATTACCGCGAGCGGCACGACGGTGTGATAGGTGAACTGCCAGCCGAAGGTCTGGGCCGTCCAGCCCCCGCCGGCGAGGCCGAGGGCGGCGCCGGCGGCGAACATCGCCCCGACGACGCTCTGACCCTGGGCGACCCGGGAGGCGGGGAACGCCTCCGGGATCATCGCGAAGGCGAGCGGGAACATCCCCATCCCGATCCCCTGGATCCCCCGGACGGCGATCAGTAGGTAGATCTGGTTCGGGCGCGCGACGCCGAAGAAGGCCCCGATGTTCGGCGTGAACCCGGCGATCGTGACCGCGACGGCGTAGATGCTCATCGCGATCAGCAGCATCCGCTTCTTGCCGTACAGGTCCCCGAGCTTCCCGAAGACCGGGACGACGACGGTCCCGACGAGCAGGTACGCCGAGAGGATCCAGGCGACCGTGCTGAAGGAGGCGGTGCTCGAGAGGTGGAAGAAGGTGTAGAACTGGTTGAAGGCCGGGAGGACCATCGTCTCGACGTAGGTGACCATCAGGGCCATGCCGGCGAGGACGATCAGGAGCTGCCGGGCCCGGCGCGCGTCGTAGGGCAGGCCGGTGGCGGTGAGGCTCTCGGAGGCGCTCACGGTCGGCGCTCCTCGAGGGCCCGCTTCCTCCCGAACTCCTCCGACCACCGCTCGAGGACCCGGGCGGTGGCCTCGAGGTCCGATCGCGGGACCCCCTCGAGGGGGGTGAGGAACCGCTCGACCGCCCGGTCCCACATCGCGCGGTGCAGCCCCCGGCCCTTCGGGGTGGCGGTGAGCATCGCGATCCGCCGGTCCTTCGGCGAGGTGCTGCGCTCCACGAGCCCCGCCTGGACGAGCTCCTCGATCGCGCCGCTGATGTTCGCCGAGGTGACGGCGCAGGCCGTGGCGATCTCGCCGACGCTCATCGTGCCGTCGTTGGCGAGCTCGTGGAGCGTCCAGAACATCGGGGTGGTGAGGCGCTCGCGCTCCAGCTCGGGCCGGAGCGAGAGCTTCAGCGCGTGCGCGGCGTGGTAGATCGACGTGAAGACGCTCCTCGGGATCGTCGAGCTCCGCTCCGCGGGGACGGTTCGTGTGACGGCCATGGAACTTAGTTAGCTTGATTAATCATAGACCTACTTAACTTGTTCCCCGAACCGGAGCCGGGGGGCGCGGGACCCTCGGGGGTCCCGCGCGCGGGCGTTGCCGAATCCGATCGGCTCAGGCCGCGGGGGCGAGGTGGAACTCGTTCCCGTCGGGGTCCCGGATCGTCGCGTACCAGCCCCAGGGGGCCCGCGTGGGGCGCACGAGGAACTCGACGCCGGCCTTCTCGAGCTTGGCGCACTCCGGCTCGAACTCGCCCGGGATCGTGAGCACGATGCCGGAGGGGCCGGGCTCGAGCGGGACCGGGGTCGGCTGGTTCTCCGAGCCTTGGCAGAGGTGCAGGGCGCTCCCGCGACCCTCCCTTCCGACGGTGACCCAGTGGTCGTCGTCGCTGAGCAGCATCATCCCGAGTCGCTCCGTGTACCAGCGCTTCGCCGCGTCCCGGTCGGAGACGACGATCGGGATACTCGCGACCCAGGGGCCCTTGCTCATCCGCGCCGCCATCGTCTGCTCGTCGTCGGCAGGTCGTCACGGCCTCTTGAGGCTCGCCGAGGGCCCGTGCAACAGTGGAGAGGGGCGCGCGTTGCTGCTCGGGGAGCGCGATCGACCCGGACTAACGTCCCTGGGCCCGGAACGCGAGCACCGCGAGGCCGTTCAGGAGGATCCCGACGATGACGATCGCCGCGAAGGCCTGCCCGATCTCGCCCCAGTTGTAGCCGGAGACGATGAGCGCCCGGGACGCCGTCGCGACGTAGCTCACCGGGTTCACCTTCGAGAACGTCTGCACCCAGCCGGGGAGGAGGCTGAGGGGCACCATCGCCGTCGAGAGGAAGAGCAGCGGGAAGGTGAGCGTGAAGCTCACCATCATCGTCGACTCCGTGTTCTTCGTGAACAGCGCGACGGAGTTCGAGAGGCCCGAGAAGGCGATCCCGAAGAGCGCCGCGAGGAGCACGATCAGCAGCGCCCCGGGCACGCCGGTGGCGAACGGGATCTTCCAGCCGAAGGCGATCGAGAAGGCGTAGGCGATCACCAGCACGATCCCCGCCTGGGCGGCCATGCGCGCGCCGTCGGCGAGGATCTTCCCGACGAGGACGGCGCTGCGGCGGATCGGCGCGACGAAGAACTTGTCCATGAAACCGGACTCGATGTCCGAGACCATCGCGAAGCCGGACTGCGAGGCGCTCTGGATCGCGGTCATGATCGCGATGCCGGGGAGCAGGACCGCGATGTACGCGTACGGCAGCGGGGCCGTCCCGGGCGCGGTGGCCCCCCGGGCGAAGAGCGTGCCGAAGGTCTGGCTGAACATGCCGAGCCAGATGACCGGCATCATCAGCGAGAAGAACAGCAGGAACGGGTTCCGCGAGAGCTTGCGGAGCGACCGGTAGGCGACCCAGCCGACGTCCGAGAGGAACGCCCCCCCGTGCCCGGTCGGGGCCCCGAGCGTCGGGAACCCGGCCCGATAGACCGATTCGGCGCCCACGCGCGACCCTTCGAGCTCCGTCGCCATCTCCCTACCTCCGTCGGGCCCATCCGACGCGGGACGTCGGGCGGACCTCCTCGACCTTCATCTCGCGGCCCGTGTGCTGCAGGAAGACCTGGTCGAGGGTGGGCGGCGAGACCGCCACCTCGTTGACCGGGATCTTCTCCGCCTCGAGGAGCCGCAGGATCTCGAGCAGCGTGACGCCCCCGTGGCTCGCGCGCACGGTGACCCCCTGCTCGAAGGGCGAGACCCCGCTCACCCCGGGCGCCTTCCGGGCGATCTCGAGGGCCCGGGCGCGGTTCGAGTCGAAGGCCTCGTCGCGCGGGAGCCGGATCGTGACGATGTCGGCCCCGATCGCCGCCTTGAGCTCGCTCGGCGAGCCCGCCGCCACGATCCGGCCCCGGTCCATGATCGCGAGCCGCTCGCAGAGCTGGTCGGCCTCCTCCATGTACTGGGTCGTGAGGAAGATCGTCGTCCCCTCC
>JASHVI010000077.1 GCA_030039525.1 Thermoplasmata archaeon | reverse complement strand
CGCCGTATCGAGAGAGCGGTACGAGAAGGTCCGGCCGTCGAACCGAAGCGCGGGCGCGTCGCCGTTCTTGCGCGCTTTCGCCCGCACGAGCGTCGCGAGGTCGTGGTACTCCTCGTCCGGGCGCAGCACCGGCTCGGCGAGACGCCCCCGACAATAAGGAGACGCTTCCGCGGGCGGTCGCCACCCCTATGAGCCGGTCCCTATCCCCCGGCGTGACCTCGCGCACCGAGCCGTACCGGCCCGACCGACCCTCGGTCGCGGAGCTGGCGAGCGGTGGGATCATCCGGCGACGGCGCGACCGCGCCATCCTGCTCCTGCACGACGGCTCGGAGGACCGGTGGTGCCTCCCGAAGGGGCACGTCGACCCGGGGGAGGCCCTCGCGACCGCGGCCCTGCGGGAGATCCGGGAGGAAACCGGTCTTTCCGACGTGCGCCTCGGCCAGGAGCGTCGGACGGTCCACTACCGATTCTTCGACCCGGCCAAAGCTCGCAACGTCCTGAAGACCGTCGTCTACTTCGATGCGGAGTCCGACGGCGGGCCCCTCCGACGTGAGGCGGGGTTCGACGCCGAGCGCTGGGTGACCGAGGACGAGGCCCTCAGCCTCGTTCGATTCGAGGCCGACCGCCTCGCCCTCGGGTCGCCTCCGAAGGACGGCTCCGGACTCCCGGGCCGATAGGCCTCGCGAAACCTCGAACGCTGCGAAAAAGGAGCGGGGGGCCCGGCGGGTTTCCCCGCCGGGCCCGGAAAGGGGTTCGAGCTCAGAGGTTCGGCGGAGATCCGGGCGGGCTCTGCGGGGTCTCCGGGGGGGTCGCGGGAGCGACCGGAGGGGCGCGCGGGGCCGAGGGGTACGGCATCGACGGGGCGCCGTCCACGAGCCCTCCGCGCAGGTAGCCGCTCTGGAGGCGGCGCTCCTCGCGCCGGCGGGCGAGCCGCCGGTACTCGATCGTCCCGACGGCGCCGACCACCACGGCCACCGCCACGCCCGCGATCAGCGCGGGCAGGAGGAGGTCCGAGGCGGCGCGCGAGGCCGAGGGTCCCGAGAGGCTGCAGGTGGGGCTCGCGAAGCAGTCCGCGGCCGCCTGGGCGGCCGGGACCGACTCGGGCTGCGCCTGGACGAGGCTGCTCCCGACCCCGGTCGAGGCGGCCGGGGTCGCGGCGTCCGCGCTCCCGCCGGCTCCCGCGGTGGCCGCCAGGCTGTCCGAGCCGGCGTAGGTCGAGGCCGCCGCGGCGAACCGCACGCGGTGCGACGCCACGTCGAGCGCGAGGTCCATGCGCGAGGTCGCCACCGACACGAGGCCGAACGAGTGCGCGTTCCAGACCTGGACGCCCGTCCCGAAGATCTCGTAGGCCCTCGGCACCAGGATGATGCCGTCGAGCCCGTCGAACGGACCGCGGGTCCAGACGATCACGACCACCGGCGTGGTCTGGCCGTTGTTCAGGGTGAAGTTGCCGAGGTCCCCGCCGGAGAGCGCGACCACGCCCGACGCGTTGACCGCGCCGGAGGGTCCGCCCCGACCGCTGAGGGAGACGGGGCCCGAGCCGTTGTTGCCGGTGATCTGCCAGGTGTACTGGTTCGCGTAGCTGCCCGTCGCGGTGAACCCGGCGGTGCTGGTCCACTCGAGGCCCGGCGCGAGGTTCCACGGGATCAGGCCGAGCGAGCCGTTGAAGCTCGCCTGCATCGCGGTGCGCGCCGCGACCTGCAGGGCGCTCTCGTACGACTCGGTCGTGCTCCCGATCGTGTGGTTCTCCGCCAGGCTCTCGTTGAGGTACGACTGGCCCGTCGTGGCCGAGTTCACGATCCCGAGCGCGGCCACGCCCGTGCCGTTCTCGCTGACCGAGCTCGTGGTGGAGTAGTTCGCGAAGCCGGTCTCGCGGTCCAGCGCGCGGATCGTCACCGCGAAGGTCGTCCGCGGGTTCGCGCAGTCCGGCGCGCAGAGGCTCGCCGAGTAGCGGAGCGTCATCGTGCGCTGCGCCTCGAGCTCGAAGCTGGTGTTCGAGGTGTTCGTCAGCGTGAAGACGACGTTCCAGCCGAAGAAGGCGGCGACCGAGTAGTCGCCGAGGCTGAGATCGGCCGAGGCGTTCCGGTAGTAGACGGCGCCGTAGGCCCACTGTTCGGGCGGCGCGGTCGGGTTCGGCGTTCCCGAGCCCGCGACCGGAGCGGCGAGGGCCGGAACGCTCAGGGTGAGCGCCAGCACGACGCCGATCGCGGCGAGGGCTCCGAGGGCGGTTCCGCGATTCCTTTGCATGCGTTCCTCCAACGGGTCGTGCCCGCTGGGGGAAGATGGTCGTTCCCTCGGGGATTAACCCCTGTGTGGCTCGGTCCCGGCGGGGTTGGACCCCATGCTAGTCCCTCACAGCGGGTTCTCGGGGTCGGCGGGGGCCCCCGGGGAGGGCTTCTCGCGGGCCCGGTAGAGGTCCTTCGCGAGGGTCTCGCCGAGCGGCGTTAGCCGGTAGACCCTGAGCCGCCGGTCCTCGCCCCGCACGTGCCGGGTGTCCTGCGTGAGGATCCCGGCGACGACGAGCCGCCGGAGTACGCCGGAGAGGGGGCTCTGCGCCACGCCGAGCGCCTCGGCCATTCCCCCCTGCGTGAAGCCGGGGGGCGCGATCTCGCCGTCGGCGAGGTGGCCCTGCAGGTAGAGGTGGACGAGCACCCGCTGGGAGAGCCGGGGACGTCGGACCGCCGCCGCCGGCGCGGCGGCCAGCGAGGAGGAGACCTCCGGGGCGGTGCCCGGCGCGGCATCCGGTGTGGCCGGTTCCTGGGCGCCGGCCGTTGCCAGCTCGGCCCGCGGACCGGTGACCGGCGCGGCGGAGGGTACGGGGGGCTCCCCGGCGGGGCCCGGGAAGGCCGGCACCGCCGGGGGCGACGGCCCGCCGGGGGGGCCCGGCTCCGGACCGCCCTCCGGCCCCGCGGGGGCGTCCCGGCGGCTCCGCAGCCTAAGCCGTTCGACGAGGATCACTCCGAGCACCGCCACCCCGACCCCGAGGGCGACGCCCTCGAGGAGCGTCGGATCGACCCCGCTCCTCGGTCCCGACGATCCATCGCCGGTCGACGCGACGGCGATGAGCTGGTAGCCCTGGGCGCTCTGGTTCGCGCTGTCGACGAGGGCGAAGCTCGCGTTGTAGCTGCCCGGCGTGGCGTAGGTGTAGGAGACGTTGAATCCGGTCGCGGTCCGGCCGTCGCCGAAGCTCCACACCGCCGAGAGGAACGTGCCCGTCCCCCCGGTGATGACGGCGGAGAAGTGCACCGTCAGCGGCGCCGAGCCCGAGATCGGGTCGGCCTGGACCCGCACGGCGAGGGGGCTCGGGGCGACCACGACGGTGACGCCGCAGGCGCCGGAATCCGACCCCTTCGAGAGCGAGACCGAGACGTCGAAGCTTCCCGGGTACTCGTAGAGGTGCTCCGGTGCGAGGAGGCCGTCGCCGGAGCCCGCGTAGGTCGAGCCGTCGCCGAAGCTCCAGTTGACGGAGTCGGGCGCGCCCCAGGGCTCGGAGAGGGAGAAGGAGACGAAGAGCGGGGCCGAGGATCCCGAGCTCGAGACGTTCAGGGAGAGCCCCGGCGAGCACTCCCCGCCGTACGCCGGGGGCGCGTGCGCGCCGATCGGGGTCGCCGCGGCCGGGCCCACCGAGCCCGCGAGGAGCCCGAGGACCGCGAGAAGGAGCCCGCGTCGGAGCGCGGGGTTCACGACCCCTCCGGAGGCCGACCGGCCGTCCGGACCTCGTCGAGCGTCGCGTCGACCTCCGCCTTGAGGCGGCGCCGACGCACGGCGTACACGGTCGCGGCGACCGCGACGCCGGCGAGGAGGATGGCCAGGGCCAGCTCGTCGTCGGCGGATAGGGGGCCCCTCCCCGAGCCCCCCGGTCCACTGGACGGCGGGTGCACTGCGATCGCCGGTAGGCTGTAGGAGACGTTCTGCCCCCGCGCGTCGACGACCTCGAGCGAGGGGTAGAAGGTCCCCTCGGTGTCGTAGACGTGGCTCAAGTTCTCGCCGGGGCTTCCGGCCGCGACCGTGCCGTCGCCGAAGCTCCACTGGACGGAGTACGGTGGGGTCCCGCCGGCGACGCTCGCTTCGAACTGCGCGTCGAGCGGCGCCACGCCGCTCACCGGGACCTCCACGTAGGTCACGGTGAGGGGCGTCGGCGCGGAGACCACCACCGAGGCCGTCGCCGAGGCCGAGAGCCCGTCGGAGTCCGTGACCAGCGCGGAGACGGAGTAGGTCCCCGGGTTGCCGAAGCTTTCGAGGCGGTGGTACGGCCCGGTGCCGTTCCAGGGCGGGGCGGAGTAGCATCCCTCCGTGGCGGCGCAGACCGACAGGTCGAAGGGCGGCGTCCCGTTCTCCACGGTGATGTTGAGGTCGGTCGTGAACGGCGCGACGCCGCCGAAGGGCGTCGGCACGAGGGAGAGGCTCGGCGGGTTCGGCTCGCCGGGACCGGTCCCGGACCCGTTCGTCCAGAGCGCGCGGTCCCCGCAGCCCGTCCAGACCTCGGCCCCGGCAGGGACCGAACCGTTGATCCCCGCCCCGCCGACGAGCAGGAAGCAGGCCGATGCCCCGACCTCGGGCGCGACGGCGGCGTCCCACCGGGGGGCCGGCGAGGCCCCGGACACCGAACCCCCGGGGGCCCAGGTCCACGCGTTCCCCGAGAAGATCCAGGCGTCGCCGAGAGGCCAGTACGGCGCCGTCGGCAGCGCCGTGCCCCCGAAGAGCAGCGCGCCCCCGACGGCCGGGTCGTCGACGAACGCGCCCCACTGGCGTCCGGAGGGTCCCGTGGTCCCGGTCCGGTTCGTCCAGTTCCCGGCCGCGTAGCTCCAGGTGTAGAGGTGGGCGTCGGAGGCGTCGGCAGCGAGGAGCACCGCCTCCTGGTCCGTGGAGTCGTACGCGAGGCTGTCGCAGCAGGAGGGGGGCGGCGCCGCGCGCGGCAGGACGTGGCTCCACGCGCCGTCCGAGTACGCCCAGGTGTCCCCGAGCGGGCCGGCGCTCGAGACGCCCCCGAAGAGCAAGAGGGAGCGGGTCGCGGCGTCGTACGTCATCGCCGCCTCCGCCCGGGCGCTGGGAGCGAGGGAGAGGAACGGCGTGGAGTTCGTCCAGTTCCCGTCGTGGAAGGCCCAGGTGTCGTTGAGGTACGTCGGGTCGCCGAGGCCCCCGAAGAGCACCACGACGCCCTCCGCGGCGTCGTAGGCCGCCGCCGCGAAGGTCCGGGCGGGCGGGGAGAACTCGAGCCGGTCGGTGAGGTTCGTCCAGTTCCCGTCCTCGAAGACCCAGGTCGCACCGATCGCCCCGCCGGCGTGGGCCACCGACCCGCCGAACCACAGGTCGTACCCGTCGGCGGAGTCGTTGACCATCACCGCGCCGACGCTGCCCGGGGGTCCGTCCCCTTCGGCGGGCGTGAGGTTCGTCCACGGACCTCCCGCCGCCGGGTGCGGGAGCTCCTCCCCGATCCGGGGCGCGGCCGGGGTTGCGCTCACGAGGCCCGCGGGGATCAGCCCCGATACGACGAGCAGGACGGCGACCCCGAGGAGCGGGGCCGCACCGGGAGGCCTCGCCATCCTTCCCAGCATCGCGCGGTAGCTCATCAATCTCCGTCCGGGGTGCGCGGGCCTACGGCGGCTACCGCAACCCCAGGTGCTCCCGGTCGCGGAGCGCGACCGATTCGGGATAGCCGGCGTCGGCATGTCGGACGACCCCGAGCGCCGGATCGTTCCGGAGGGCCCGTCCGATCCGCCGCTCGGCCCCCTCCGAGCCGTCGGCCACGACGACCAGTCCGGCGTGGAGGGAGTTGCCGATCCCCGTGCCTCCTCCGTGGTGGACGCTCACCCAGGAGGCCCCGCTAGCGGTGTTGAGGAGGGCGTTGAGGATCGGCCAGTCGGCGATCGCGTCGGAGCCGTCGCGCATCCCCTCCGTCTCCCGGTACGGGCTCGCGACGCTGCCGGTGTCGTGATGGTCCCGCCCGATCGCGATCGGCGCCGCGAGCTCGCCGTCGTGGACCATCGCGTTCACCCTCCGCCCGAAGCGTTCCCGCTCGCCGAAGCCCATGTAGCAGATCCGGGCGGGTAGCCCCTGGAAGTGGACCTTCGCTCCGGCGAGGCGGATCCAGCGGTGGAGCGACTCCCCCGGGAACTCCTTCAGGATCATCGCGTCGATCCGCCGGATGTCCTCGGGATCGCCGCTGAGCGCGATCCAACGGAACGGTCCGCT
>JASHVI010000076.1 GCA_030039525.1 Thermoplasmata archaeon | reverse complement strand
TCCACGAGGTCGAGGTAGATGTCCTCCATACTGGTCCGCCGTTCCTTGACCGAGAGCTCCGGGTGGCCCGGGAGGGCGTTCGTGACGTCCTGGCCGAGGAGCTCCGTCGTTCGAACCCTCAGGGTGAGCCGAAGCCGGGGGCCGAACTCCTCCGAGGCGATCTTCGAGACGCCGGGCAGGGCGTGGAGCCGGGCGATCTCCGAGTCCTCGAAGCCGTAGCCCTCGATCTCGAAGGTCCGGTCCCCCCCGACGAGCTTCCGGAGCCCTCCGATCGTGTCCCGCGCGACGATCCGCCCGCGGCTCAACACCGCGAGGCGCTGGCAGAGCTCCTCGGCCTCGAACATGTAGTGGGTAGTGAGGAACACCGTGACCCCTTCGGAGACCAGGCTCCGGACCAGCTTGCGGGTCTCGCGGGCGCTCTTTGGGTCCAGTCCGATCGTCGGTTCGTCGAGGAACAGGATCTCCGGCTCGTGGAGGATGCCGCGGGCGAGGTGGAGCTTCTGCTTCATGCCCCTCGAGTACTCCTCGACCCGTCGGTCCGCGGCGTTGGCGAGGTCGACGCGGTCGAGGACCTGCTGGATACGCCGGTCCCGCTCCCCGAGCGGAATCCCGTAGAGGTCCGCGAAGTAGCGGAGGTTCTCCCGGGCGGAGATCCGGGTGTAGAGTCCCCGCTCCCCGCCGAGCACGAGACCAAGGTGGGGACGCAGTCGGAGGGCCTCCCGCTCGACGTCGAAGCCGAGCACCTCCGCGCGGCCCGAAGTCGGCAGGAGCAGCGTCGAGAGGATCTTCGTGAGCGTGGTCTTCCCGGCGCCGTTCGGCCCGAGGAGGCCGAAGATCTCACCCCGGTCGACCTCTAGGTCGACCCCTTGCAGCGCCTCGGTCTTCGTCCGCTCGGTGTAGAAGAACCCCTTGCGGCTTTCGAAGCTGCGCCGGATCCCTTGAGTCCGGATCGCGGGGGGCCGTTCGGTCACTGGAAGCGCACCGTCGCTCCTACCGGCGGACCACCCCTCTTAAACCGCACCGGCGAGCGGCTGGAACACCGCGGCGAAGCCCCGTTGCGCTGTCGTTAGGAAAACCGCTCGGAGGTCCGCCGAGTCCTCGGCGAGCCGATGACGCCACCGTTTTATCGCGCGCCCTGCTCGGTAACACCGTCCGACGTTGAGCGGTAGCGCGACCCGTACCGAGGCACCGGAGGAGACGACCGAGGGGCTCCCGGCCGACGACCTCGCGAAGGTCTACCAGCGCATGGTCACCGCCCGAGTAATCGACGAGCGGTGCCTGACGCTCCAGCGGCAGGGGCGGATCGGATTCTATGTGCCGATGCAGGGGCAGGAGGCGGCCCAGGTCGGGGCGGCTTGGGCCCTTCAGGACGAGGACTGGATCTTTCCCGCCTACCGCGAGTTGGGCGTGGCGCTGGTCCGGGGCGTCCCGGTCGCGAAGCTCATCAACCAGTTCTACGGCAACGCCGGCGACGTGATCAAGGGCCGGCAGATGCCGAATCACTACGGCTACCGGGAGCACCGGTTCGTGACGGCCTCGAGCCCGGTCGGGACGCAGATCTCCCACGCGGCCGGGGCCGGGATGGCGATGCAGCGCCGCAAGGACGCCTGCGTCTCGATCGCTTTCTTCGGGGACGGCACGACGAGCTCGAACGACTTCCACGCCGGCCTCAACTTCGCCGGCGTGTTCCGGACCCCGACGATCTTCTTCTGCCAGAACAACCAGTGGGCGATCTCGCTGCCGCGCTCCCAGCAGACCCGCTCGGAGACCCTGGCGGACAAGGCGGTCGCCTACGGCTTCCCGGGGGTCGTCGTGGACGGGAACGACGTCCGGGCGGTCTTCGCCGCGACGCGGGCCGCCCGCCGACGGGCGGTCGCGGGCGAGGGCCCGACCCTGATCGAGGCCCAGGTCTACCGGCTCGGCCCCCACTCCACCTCCGACGATCCGCGACGGTACCGGAGCGAGGAGGAGCTGAAGGCCTGGAAGGAGAAGGACCCGGTCGCGCGCCTGAAGCACGACCTCCTCACCAACTTCGGCTGGACCGAGGAGCAGGACGCGCAGCTCTGGGAGACGGCGCGCCAGGAGCTCGCGGCGGCCGTCAAGGCCGCGGAGGCGCTGCCTCCAGTCGATCCGATGTCCCTCTTCGACGACGTTTACGGGACCCCTCCGCCCCAGCTCCTCGAGGAGCGGGCGGAGTTCGAGCGGAGCCACTCTTCGGGAGGCCCCCCGTGACGGAACTGACCCTCGTCCAGGCAGTCAATCGCGGCCTCGCGGAGGCGATGCGGGCCGACCCGGACGTCCTGATCCTCGGGGAGGACGTCGGGGTCAACGGCGGAGTGTTCCGGGCGACCGAGGGGCTCCAGAAGGAGTTCGGCGCCGAGCGGGTGATCGACACTCCGCTCTCGGAGACCGGGATCGTCGGCACGGCGATCGGAATGGCGCTCTACGGGCTGAAGCCGGTCGCGGAGATCCAGTTCCTCGATTTCATCTACCCGGCCTTCGACCAGATCGTCAGCGAGCTCGCGAAGTTCCGGTACCGCTCCGGCGGCCAGTATCCCTGCCACGTCGTGGTCCGCAGCCCGTACGGCGGCGGCGTGAAGGGGGGCCTCTACCACTCGCAGTCGTCGGAGGCGTACTTCGCGCACACGGCGGGGCTCAAGGTCGTCATCCCCTCAACGCCCGCCGACGCGAAGGGGCTGCTCCTCACCGCGATCTTCGACGAGGACCCGGTCATCTTCCTCGAGCCGAAGCGGATCTACCGGGCCGTCACCGGCGAGGTCCCGGAGGGCGCGGAGCGCATCCCCTTCGGCCAGGCCCGGACGGTTCGGGAGGGGAACGACGTGAGCGTCTTCGCCTACG
>JASHVI010000075.1 GCA_030039525.1 Thermoplasmata archaeon | reverse complement strand
AAGCTCGCCTGCAGCAGCACCGGCGTCGGGAGCCGCCGACGCACGGCCAGGAACATCACGAGGAAGAACAGGACGACCAGGAAGACGACGCAGATCCCGTAGGCGGCCTCCGGGCTGAAGAGGGTGTGGTGGCCGAAGATCCCCGGGAGCGAGTTCAGCCGGAACGGGTAGAGGAGCGAGTCGAGGTTGGTCTTCGTGTGGCCGAGGAGCCCCTCGGAGAGGTAGTTCGGATGGACGATCCCGAAGTACCGGGTCCCGAGGTAGAAGCCCCCGACGCCGAGCAGGAAGGTCGCGAGGCCGAGGCCCTCGGCCTCGGAGAAGATCACCTCCCGGGGAAGCCGACGTTCGGCGAGCAGGACGAGCCCGGCGAAGGCGACCGTCGCGATCGCGAGGATCCCCACCAACGAGTGGGTGAGGACGGTCGCGGTGAGGCCGAGCCAGAAGAGGAGCAGGAGGTACGGGCGACCGGAGCCGAGCCAGCGCGCGGCGAACCCTAACGTGAGCTGGAGGAAGACGATCCCGAGGATCGTCGGGTAGGCCCCGAAGAAGAAGAGGCGGAGCAGCGGCGCGTTCAGGAGGACGAACCCCTCGACGAGCACGGCGATGAGCGGCCGCCGGACCATTGACCGGGCGAGGTAGTACGTCGCGAGGCCGAACAGGACCGTGGCGAGCCCGACGAAGAGCCGGCCGGACATCATCGGCGAGCCGCCGACGACGTAGAGGAACCCGAGGATCGGGAAGACCAGCGGGGGATACCCGAGGAAGATCACCTGGGAGGGGTACGGCCGGTTGATGTACGGGTAGCTCGCGGCGATCCACTGCCCGGAGTCCCCGCCGGGAGGGATGGCCGAGCCGGAGACGATCCACTCGAGGGCGGCCCCGACGGCGACCGCGAGGAGGACCGCGGCGGCGAGGTACGGCCACTCCGAGAGGCCCGGCCCCGGGAGCCTCGGGACGCCGTCCGGGGGGTTCTCCGGCGGAGGCGGCCGGCCGAAGATCCGGTCGAGCCACGTGGGCGGCGGGGGGGGTCGGGGCGGGGGCGCCGGAGCGGCCGCGGGTGCGGGGTCCCCCATCTCCCCCTCCCGGGCCCTAGCTGGCGACCCGATTATCTGGGTTGTGGGCGGGTCCCGCGCCCCCCTCCGCCATGCCGAGCTCCCGATAGAGGGCGAGGTACTCCCGGGCGACGTCGTCCCAGGTGCGGGGCCGATTCGAGGGCGGGTCGGGCCGCGGCTGCGCCAGCAGGCGCTCGAGCGCCCGGGCGACCGCCTCCGGGTTCCCGGGCGCGCAGAGCAGCCCCCGGTGCCCGTCGTCCGGGATCGACTCCGAGGCCCCCGGGAGGTCCGAGCCGAGGGTCGGGACCCCGAGGGCCGCGGCCTCCTCGAGGCAGGTCGCCGAGGACTCGAGGCTGCCGACCGACGGGCAGGCGACGACGTCGGCCGACCGGAGGAGCTCGGCGAGCCGGTCGTCGGGGACGAAGCCGAGGAACCGGACGATGTCGGCGATCCCGAGCGCGGCCGCCCGGCGCTCCATCGCCTCCCGCTCGGGCCCCCGCCCGGCGACGTAGAGCCGCAGGGCCGGGAGGCCCGGCCGGAGCCGGGCGATCGCCTCGAGCAGGACGGGAAGACCCTTGTAGGGAACCAGCCGACCGACGAACACCACGCGCCGGTCCTCCGGTGCGCTCCCCGGAAGCAGCCCGTTCGCCGGCTCGAGGCGCCCCCCCGGGACCGGCCCGGTGATGCCGAGCCTCGCGAGGTCGATCCCCTTCGGGATCACCCGCACCCGGTCGAGGTGGCGCGAGAGGACCGGGGAGCTCCGGGCGTAGCCGCTCGAGTTCGAGACGACCACGCTCGCCCCCGAGAGGGCCGGGTGGGCCGAGAGGAGCCGGTAGGAGGCCGTGACGACCCCGGCGCCGGGGAGCCGCACGGCCCCCCCCAGGTCCGCGTCCATGTGGTAGGTGAGGACGATGGGCACGCCGGCCTCGCGGGCCCACCGGACGACCTTCCGCTCCACGAACGGGAACGGCATGTGGAGCTCGACGAGCCGGGCCGACCGGACCGCGGCCCGCAGCCGCGCGGTCCCGGCCGAGGTCAGGAGGGGGCGCTCGAACAGGCGTCGCGCCGGGAGGCGCTCGATCGGGATGCCCGCGGTCGGCACCGGGGCGCTGTTCGGAGTCGGATCAACGGTCGTCGTGAGGATCCGGACCGGGGCCGACTCGGAGAGGCGCCGGGCCACCCGGTAGGCGTACTCCTCGGTCCCGCCCCGGTAGGTCGGGGGGAGCGGCACGATCACGAGGATCGGCCGGTCGATCGCCTCGGTCATCCCCCGGGCCCGGCGGCGGGGCGCCGCCCGCGACAGAAAAGGGCATCGATGGCCCGCCCGGCGGAGAGGGAGGGCCGCGCCCCGCCCCTCACGGGGGGTTCGGCCCCGCGGTGCGCGCCGTGACCCGCTCGGTGACGAGGCGGATCCCCAGGTCGACGAGCTGCCGGGCCCGGTCCGCCTGTCGGCTCTCCGCGAAGATCCGGCAGATCGGCTCCGTCCCGCTCGGCCGGACGAGCAGCCAGCCGTCGTCGAAGAAGGCCTTCACGCCGTCGATCGTGGTGAGCCGGAGGGCCCGACGCCCGAGCTCCTCGCGCACGTCCTCAAGCACGCCGGTCTTCACCTCGTACGGGAGCGGGATCTTCGTCTTGAGCACGGAGTAGCGGGGAAGGGACCGGGCCATCGTCGAGAGCTTCTCCCCGGAGAGGGCGAGCAGCTCGAGCATCTTCGCCGAGGACATCGGGCCGTCGCGGGCGATCTGGTGCTCCGGCCAGTAGTAGCCCCCGTTCTCCTCGCCCCCGAACGGGGCCCGGCTCTCCGCGATCGCCCGCGCGACGGGGAGGGAGCCGGATCGGGTGATCAGCAGGCGACCTCCCTCCGCGGCGACCACGTCCTCCACGCAGCTCGTCGAGGTCACGGCCGTGACCACGGTCCCGCCGGGCCGCGCGGCGAGGGCGAAGCGGGCGAAGAGGGCGAGGGTCTCCTCCCCGGGGAGGTAGTGCCCCGTCTCGTCGACGAAGGCGACGCGGTCGGAGTCCCCGTCGTGCGCGACGCCGAGGACCGAGCCGGTCTGGACGACGACCCGGCGGAGGTCCGCGAGGTTCTCCTCCGTCGGCTCCGAGGGATGCCCGGGGAAGTGCCCGTCGGGGTTGGCGTTGAGGGTGACGAGCTCGCAGCCGAGGTCGCGCAGGAGCTTCGGGCTGACGAGGGCGCTGGTCCCGTTCCCGCAGTCGAGCACGACCCGGGGCCGGGCCCGCCGGATCGCCGCCTCGTCGACGTGCGCGCGGATCGAGGCGGCGTACCGGGAGATCCCGGTCGAGTCCTGCTGGATCGTGCCCGCCCGGTGCCACGGCGTCGGGGGGTACCGATGCTCCGCGATCGCCCGCTCGAGGAACTCCTCCGCCTCCCTCGGCAGCTCGAGCCCCTCGGGGCCGCTGAACTTGATGCCGTTGAACTCGGTGGGGTTGTGCGACGCGGTGACCATGAGGCCGGCGCGCGCCGCGAGGGCGCGGACGTTGAACTGCAGGCACGGGGTCGGCATCGGCCCCATCTCCGTCACCTCGAGGCCGCTCATCTGGAGCGTTCCCTCGAGGATCCGCGCGATCCCGGGGCTCGTCGTGCGGAAGTCCCGGGCGATGAGGACGTGGCCGCTGCCCGCCAGGTAGGCCGAGAGGGCGGCGCCGACCTCCGCCACGAAGGCGGGCGTGTACTCCACGCCGACGACGCCCCGGATCCCGTCGGTGCCGAAGAGTCGGCGGACCTCCCCCCGGACCGACGCGGCGCCGGAGGGTCGCTCGGGGCCCGAGGCCCGGGACCGCTCGGTCGGCGGAACCGGGAGCGCTCCCTCGGCCCCCGCGGTGCCGAAGCGGGGCTTGGACGTGCCGAGCGGGGGCTCGCCCGGCGGGGCCGGGTCCTGACTCACGCTCCCAACCGCCGGTGCACGGGAGGGGAGGAACTCCTCGGAGGACCCCGCCGCCCGGCCGCGACATCGCGGCGGTCGCTCCACCGCGATCTCGTCGAAGGCGGGATCATCCGGTCCTCCTCCCGGCGGCGAGGCCCACCCAAGGTCGGGTCCTTAAAGGCAGGTCGGGGTCGCCCCGACCGCCCGGGGGATGAGACCTCGACCGGGGCTCAGCGGGCGCGACGGCGGGGGGCGCGTCCGGCGGCGACCGCGGCCGCCACGGCGGCGACGAACCCGACCAGGGCCCCGACGGCGAGGACGGTGACCTCCCGGGAATGGACCGCCCGGGTGAGGATCGCCGGGACGCCGCCGGTCGGGGGGGGCGAGGGCGTCGCTCCGGTCCGGTTCGGGCCGGGGGTGCCGGTGGGGCCGCCGGGGGAGGCCGAACTCCCGCCGCCGGTGCCGGTCCCCGAGTCCCCCGCGCCGCCGCTGCCGGTCCCGCCGAGGCCGACACCGATCGTGCCGTTGGGATTCGCGTGGACCCCGGAGCCGCTCGTGAGGCCGAGCCCGCCGGTCGACGTGTTGCCGGTGCCGTTGCCTCCCGAGGAGCCGTTGCCGGCGAGCCCGGAGGGCACGAACTGGGCGACGGCGAAGCCGTAGCCCGGGAAGTTGACCGTGTCCGACTGCGGGTCGTAGTTGATGCTGACCCCCGAGCGGACCAACGTCGTCGAGCCCGAGCTCGCGTTGTACGACTCGGCGTAGCTCGACGAATCGAGCAGGTCGAGCTGCTTCAGCCCGAAGTGGCCCAGGACGGAGAGGCGCACCGAGACCGGGACCCCGACGCGGGAGACGAGCGCGACGTTGACCCCGCCGGAGTCGATGACCGCGAAGGCCCGCACGGTGCCGTTCCCGGTGTCGGTGAGCGAGAGGCCGCTCGATCCCTGCGGGAGGTACTGGTCCCAGAGCTTCATGACGTAGTACGGCGCGAAGTAGGTGATCGCTCCGGTCGAGGTGGTGTTCGTCATGCCGAAGCCGAAGCCGCCGTGCGCGTAGGTGGGGGTGCCGGTGAGGTTCGCGCTGGAGCTGAGCGCGAAGTACGTCAGCGCGGAGAGGTTCTGGTTACTGCTGTCGACCAGCGTCGAACCGAGCCACGCGGCGCCGACCAGATCGGGGATCCTCGGGTCCGTTCCGGTCGCCGACGTGGCGCTGCCCGGACCGCCGTAGGCGGCGAGGTTGGTCTCGGTGTTGATCACCGGGAGCCAGTTGCCGGTGGCATTGTACCAGTCCCACTGGGCCGTGCCGGGGGGGTAGGTGCCGGTCGTCGCCCGGTAGGCCGGGTGGGCGAAGAGCTTCGGGGTCGGCGTGCCGTTCGGGGCGCCGGCGGGCGGGCAGTAGGAGCCCGTGGCGTTCACGCAGATCCCCCAGGACTGGTACCAGTGGAAGCTGAGGAAGCCGACGCCCGTGGTGTCGCGGGCGAAGGTCCCGA
Organism: Thermoplasmata archaeon; assembly: GCA_030039525.1. Classification (GTDB taxonomy): domain Archaea; phylum Thermoplasmatota; class Thermoplasmata; order Lutacidiplasmatales; family UBA184; genus Lutacidiplasma. The sequence continues at coordinate 4,858 of JASHVI010000075.1, read as the reverse complement.
GGTACGTGGGCGACATCATGTCGTCCGAGCCGACGAGGTCGTTCGGCAGCCCCGCGTGGACCGCCCTCGCCGCGGCGTTGACGACCCGCGAGAACGCGGCGGCCTCGGCGGTCGAGTTGATCGGGACCTCGTTGCCGATCGACCAGTAGAGGACCGACTCCGAGTTCGCGATCGTGTGGTTCTCGATCTGACGAACGAGCGCGTACATCGCCGCCGGGGTCATCAGATACCCCAGCAGGCCGTGGAAGTCGAACTCGGGGGAGCTCATGAGGGGCGTTCCGCTCGGCACGCTGTTCCCGTCGCCCCAGTTCCCGGCGGGCAGGCTGAGCACCACCGCCCCGCCGGTCTCCTCGGCAAGGTCGAAGAGCCGGTCGAGGCCGGTGAACGAGAGCGTCGGCTGGTGCGTCGCGGAGTCCCACCCCGTGAAGGCGCCGGCCTGGAGGAGGGTGAAGCGCACCAGGCTCGGGTGGAGCGAGGCGGCCATCTCCTCGTAGGCGAGGCCGGTCGGCACGGAGTCCGGATAGCCGACGGCGTTGAGCACGAAGCCCCCGCCCGTCGCGTGGGCGCCGTCGGTCTCGGAGGGCGTCACGTTCACGTAGAGGGTCGGGTCGCTGACGCCGAAGACCGTGTAGTTCTGGTCGGTCCAGGTCGTCGGGCGCTCCAGGTAGGTGTCGGTCGGGTCGACCGTCCAGTTCGAGGTATCGTTCACGCCCTGGCCCGTCTCGATCCACCAGGTCCAGTTCGAGAGCGGCGGGAGGTTGTCGGCGCCGTTCGGCATCTGGTTCGGGTCGGACCAGAAGTTGAGCGGGTCCGACTCGAGGAGGATCGGCTGGGAGGCGTTCGCGCGGTTGGTCCTGAGGTCGATCGTGTACGAGCGGACCTGCGCGGGGCTGGGCGGGGTGGTCTCGGAGTCGAGGATCTCCGAGCTCCTGGATCCGAAGGTCGCGTTCAGTGAGTCGCCGTCCCGGAGCGTCGGGACCGACGAGCTCATCGATCCGTGCGCCCGGGGCTCGGCCGGGGCCGCCGACGCTCCCGCCGAGGCGGAGAGCGCCCCGGAGCTGATCAGGACGGACAAGACGAGAAGAATCTCACCGGTCGACGGACGCCTGCGTCTCCGATCCGGGGCTCGCACTCGGTTCCCACCTCGGTACGGGGCCCGGAACCCGCGCCGCTGGCCTTGGACGGTCGGAATGCGTATAAGTGCGTATCCTAACGTCTCGTTGACCGAGCGGGGTCCTCTCGCTCCGTTCGCCGGCGGACCGGGGTTACGTCAAGGTCGATAAACTTATCTCAACGGGACCCGGCAAGCCCCCCCGGGCCCCCGATGGCGCCGGCTCTCACGACGACCGGCTCGGCTGACACTTCGATCACCGGCCCCACCCCGGCGGCCGGGAGGCCCTCGACGCCGGAACCCCCCCGCGGAGGCATCGTCCGGACGACGCTCCGTCGGTGGGTCCATCCCACCGCACAGGACGCCCTGTTGCTCGGGCTCGTCGCCGCGGCGATCCTCGCGGTGGAGCAGGCGGCGCACTCCGGAACGATCCCCCCCGGGCCGGACTCGGGCCACTGGATCACCACCTCGTACTCGTTCATCGGCCGGGCGCACCCGACGGACTTCCGCGTGCAGCCCTGGCTGTACCCTCCCGCGCTCTTCCCGCTGATCGGCGCCGTCGTGCTCGCCACCGGCAGCGCCCTCACCACGGGCTTCGTGGTCATCGCGCTCCTCCTCGCCCTCTACGGCCTCACGACGATCCACCTCGCCCGGCGGTACCTCCGCTCCGGTCCCGCGCAGCTCCTCTTCGTCGCCCTCGCCGTATTGAACGGCACCACGCTGCAGATGCTCTTCTGGGCCGGCTACCCGAACTTCCTGGCGCTCTCGGAGGTCAACGAGGCCTTCGTCTTCCTGCTCGCCTTCGTCCGGACGCGGGAGGAGTGGGCGGGGATCGCCTTCTTCGCGTTCGCGGCCCTCACCTATCTCACCCACTCCCTCACGTTCGTCGTCCTGGCCGGGGCCGCGCTCCTCGGTCTCCTCCTGCTCCTCGCCGACGATCCCACGCTGCTCCGTCTGGTGCGGAACCGGGGGACCTGGATCGGCGCCGGGATCTTCCTGGTCGCCGCGGGAGGCTACGAGGGGCTGAGCCTCCTCCTCCACATCCAGCACGCCGGCTACCTGTTCACGAACCCCGCGACCTACGTGATCGATCCCCTCGGCCTCCTCTTCCGCCCCTTCGGGTTCGCGCCCGCGTTCTTCCCGGTGGGCACGAGGTTCTACCTGCCGTCCGGCGAGATGGCGGCGCTCCTCCTGGCCGTCGGGGCCGCGGCGGTCCTCGTCCCGATCGCGCTCGCGCGTCGGTGGCCCGGCCGGATCCCCCGGAGGCTCCTCCTCGCGATCGGCTGGTGCGCGGCCGTGCTCCTGGTCCCGGCGATCGGCTACCTCGTCCACGTCGACACCGACTACCCGCGCTTCGCCTACTTCCTCCCCCTCCCGGTCGCCCTGGCGGCCTCCCAGCTCCTGGAGATCGGGATCGGACATTGGAGGAGCGGTGAGCCGGCCTCCCGCGAGGCCCCCCCACCGAGGCCGAGACCGCGCCGGGACCCCACCGTCACGGCCGCGTGGATCGCGGCCGGCGTGGCCGTGGTCGCCCTCTTCGGCACGGTCACGCTGCCGACGGTCACGAGCGCCGAGAGCCAGTACGCGACCCCGGTGCAGGACAACGGGTTCCTCACCGCGATCGGCTACCTCAACCACGGAGCTCCGCCGGGGGCGGTCCTGTCGGAGGACGCGGAGTACGAGCGATGGGTCGAGGCGCTCACCACCCGGAACTCGTTCGCCTTCTCCCCCTCGTGGCTCCAGTTCTATCCGGAGGAGATCGCCGACGAGGAGTACTCGTACTGGGCGCTGAACAGCGCCTACGTCGTGGCCGACGGGGGGGCGGGGCTCGGCTTCTCCGGCCCGAATCTGACGACGTTCGACGCCTTCCCGCAGTACGTCCCGTACCTCGAGGGGGTGCCGTTCCCGGCGGTCCGCCTCGCGCTCACGAGCCTCACCGTCTCGTACCGGAGCCCGAACGGGAGCGCCGTCACGCTGCCCGAGCCGGACTGGCCCGCGCCGTCGACCGGGCTCGCCGCGACCGCCTCCGTCGCCTCCACGGTCTTCGAGACCCCCGACTTCTCGCTCAACGAGACCGCCTCGCTCGTCGGCGACGGGAACGCCGAGATCAACCTGAGCCTCAGCGCCCGCGGGGGCGCCTCCCTCACCGGCCTCTCGCTCACGCTGAAGGCGCCGGTGAACGATCGGCTGGGGGACGTCCCCCAGTTCTCCGGGTTCCAGTACGCGGGAGGGTCGTCGTTCTCGCTGACGCTCACCGGCCCGGACGGCGCGCTTCCGACGCTCTCCTCGCTCCCGGTGAGCGGAACGCTGACGGAGCCCCCGGTGGCCGCCACCTCGTTCGTCTCTCCGCCGGTCAACCGCAGCTATCTCACCCTCAACTTCCCCGCCTCCGGTAGCGCCTACGAGGTGGGCATCGACCTCTCCGCCCCGGGACTCTCGAACCCCGCCATCCGGCTGCCGGACACGTTCACGACCGACGGCTTCCTCTCCGCGCACCAGATCCGCTACGCGATGTTCCAGACCGCCCCGGGCTACCAGCCGACCGTCTCGCTGTTCGAGCGCGACCTGGGGTTCTCCTCCGTCTACAACTCGGACGGCTGGCAGATCCTGGCCGAGGCGGGAAGTTGACCGACCCCGACGGGCCACCAGCCGCGCCCTCCTCCGCCTCCCGGGCCTGGCTCCTCCCGATGCTCGCGGTCGTCGGCCTCGCCCTCGTCGCCGTCGAGTGGGCCTACGCACGGTACCCGGTACCGCCGGGGGTCGACCCCGGGGACTGGATCCAGCGCTCGTACGCCTGGGTCGGCCTGCCCGCGGTCACCGCGAACGCGGTCGGCTCCCCGTACCTGTACCCTCCCCTGATGTTCCCGCTGCTCGGCGGGCTCGTCCGGCTCACGGGGAGCCCGCTCACGACCGGCTTCGTCTTCGGAGGTCTCCTCCTCCTCCTGTACGGGATCACGACCGTCCACCTCGCCCGGCGGTACGTGACGACCGGGGCCGCGCAGCTCCTCACCGTCGGGCTCACCCTCCTCAACGGCACGACCCTCTCGATCCTCTTCTGGGGCGGATACCCGAACCTCCTCGCCTTCGCCTTCCTGAACGAGGCGCTCGTCTTCCTGCTCGCCTTCGTGCGGACGCACGGCACGCTCGAGGGCGGGCTGTTCTGGGGGATGTCCGCGCTGGTCTACCTCACCCACACCCTCACGTTCGTCGTCCTGATCGCCTCGGCGGTCGTCGCGGCCCTCCTACTGCTCCTGCAGGACCGGGCCTTCCTCAAGATCCTCTGGAGCCGCGGCAACCTCTACGGGCTGGGAATCCTCGGGGCGACGGTCGGGCTCTACACCGGCGCGATCCGGTACTTCCACATCGAGGCCCCCGGCTACTTCGGCTCGAACCCGACGGCGTACGTGCTCGAGGGCGTCGGCGCGATCTTCCGGCCGCTCGCGTCGGCGCCCACCTTCCTCCCGAGCGGGGGCTCGGTGAGCCTCGCGCCCGAGGCCGCCCTGCTCGTCCTCGGCGGGGCCGCGATCCTGATCGTGGGGGTCCTCGCGCTCCTCGACCGGTGGGGACGGTGGCGCGACCGCCGGTGGACGATCACGGCGGGGTTCGGGATCGCCACGCTCCTCGTGCCGCTGGGCGGGTGGCTCGCCCACGTCGACACCGACTACACCCGCTTCGTCTACTTCTTCCCCCTCCCGGCCGCGCTCGGACTCGGCCTGGGCGCGGACGCGGGGATCCGCCGGTACGCCC
>JASHVI010000074.1 GCA_030039525.1 Thermoplasmata archaeon | reverse complement strand
GGTCGAGGAGCCGGTGCACCTCGGCAAGGCTCTCGGCCTTCACGATGAGCATGGCCCGGTGCCGGTGGCCGTCGACGGGTCCGCCGAGCCGGACGAGCCCCTCCGGCAGGCCGTTCATGAACTCCCGATGGGCGGGCCATCCCGCCTGCTCCCGCATCGGGGTCCCGTCCGCCCACGCCGGGCCGTGGTAGGAGTTGACGACGAAGTACGTCCCGGTCACGGCGCGAGCTCCCCGACGGCCCGATGTCGGAAGCAGTCGACGGCGTGGTCGTTGACCATCCCGACGGCCTGCATGTGCGCGTAGACGATCGTGGAGCCGACGAAGTTGAATCCCCGCTCCCGGAGGTCCTCGCTCCAGGCGTCCGACTCCGGCGAGGTCGCCGGGAGCATCTCGGTCCGCTTCCGGCGGTTCTGGACGGGGCGTCCCTGGACGAAGCCCCACGCGTAGGCGTCGAAGCTTCCGAACTCCCGCTGGACCTTCCGGAAGGCGCGGGCGTTCCGCACCGCGGACTCGATCTTCCGGCGGTTCCGCACGATGCCCGGGTCCCGCGCGAGCTGCTCGACCTTCGCGGCGGAGTATCGGGCGACGCGCGCCGGGTCGAAGTCGTCGAACGCGCGGGCGTAGCCCGAACGCTTGTGCAGGATCGTCGACCAGCTGAGGCCGGCCTGGGCGCCCTCGAGGACCAGGAACTCGAAGTGCTTCCGGTCGTCGTGGACCGGGACTCCCCACTCGCGGTCGTGATACGCCCGCATCTCCGGGTCCTCTCCGGCTCCCCAGGGACAGCGCCGGACCTTCGGCCCCCCGCTCCGCGATCCCACGGTCCCCACCGGTCCGGGCCGCACGGAGCGACGTGCGCCTGAATAGGTGACGGGCGCACCGCGCGCCGGCGGGGGTCGCGGCGCTTATCGGGCGGCGCGCCGTCGCCCGCGACGACCCCCGCGCATCGGCCCGGGTTCGAGGGCCGGCGCGCCGGGGGAAGGAACGGGACCGTGACGAGGAGCGGGATGTGGGCTCGGAGAGGACGCGCGGAATGGGCGACGATGGCCTTCGCCGGGGTCGCCATCCTCTGTCTGACGCTCGGGGCCGCGCCGGCGTCGGCGGCCTCCCCCCAGACCCCCTCGGGGCTCAAGGGCACCTCGCCGTACGTCTCCAGCAACGTCCAGACCTCCGGGTGCACGAAGGTCTCGGCTCCGACGCCGACGATCAAGCTCCCCTCCGGGGTGGGCCGCGGACGGACGAGCGCGAGCGCGACGACCTGCCGAGCGGGCGTCGGCAAGGTCCCGCTGAGCTCCCGGGTCTTCGTCCAGTCGCAGATCGGGGCCGGGCGCTACTACACGCTCACGAAGCGCGCGACCTCCTTCAACGTCTCGTACTCGATCACCGCGAAGGTCTACGGGTCGGCGGCCGGCAGCACGTCCTCCTGCCCGACCACCCGGAGCCACTACACCAGCCGGGAGAGCAACGGCACCCGGTCGACGAAGGTCTGGGTGAACACCACGACGACCTTCTGCGAGGCCGAGGCCATGTGGACGCTCTTCGTCGGCGCGAACGTCTGCGAGATCCTCGGGAACGGGGGCTCGATCTGCCGGGGACAGCTCCAGCTGGTCGCCACGAACCTCACCGGCAACTACTACGAGAACCAGACCACGACGACCAACTACTCGAGGCCCGCGGTGGTCGGCCGGTCCAACTCGACGGTGACGACGGTCGTCAACCAGAGCTACGGGGCCACGAACGCCTCGGTGCTCCACCTCACCGGCACCATGAGCTTCTTCGGGACCTGGAAGAAGGGGGCGACGATCGACGCCTCCGGGCTCATCTCGATGAACCTCTTGGGCGAGATCTACTACGAGAGCTCGGCGTACGTGAACACCATGATCGTCGCCAACACCGGGGGCTACTCCCTGGACATCACCAACCTCGCCTTCGGCTGAGGTAACGCGGCCCGGGGCCCTCGCCCAAGGCCCCGGCCCGAAACCCGAAGAGCCCCCGGCGCCGTCGCGGGGAACGTAGGCATGCCGACGGATACCGCGGCCCGCGCCGCCCCGGACCCGAAACAGGCGATCGTGGACAGCTGGGACGCCCGGGCGGCGCTCTGGGACTCCTGGACCCCGATCGTGGACGCCTGGTTCGGGCCCGCGACCTCCCTCCTGCTCCGGGACCTGCGGATCCGGCCCGGCGACCGGGTCCTCGAGCTCGGGGCGGGGACCGGCGGGCTGACGAAGGAGCTCGCCCGGTCCGTCGGACCGGGCGGACGGGTCCTCGCCACGGACAGTGGCGCCGAGATGGTCCGGCGGGCCGCGCAGAACCTGCGCGCGCTCGGCTTCTCGAACTTCGAGACCCGGGTCATGGACGCCGAGCGCCCCGAGGTCGCCGACGCCTCGATGGACGTCGTGGCCTGCCGGCAGGCGTTCATGTTCCTCCCCCAGCCGGCGCTCGCGCTCGAGCGGATCGCGCGGATCCTCCGTCCGGGGGGCCGGCTCGGCCTCACGGTCTTCACGGGTCCCGAGCGCAACGCCTTCCTCTCGACGCCGGGCCGGATCCTGACGCGCTGGGCCCACCCGGAGGGACCCCCCGCCCCCGACCCCCGGGCCCCCGGTCCGTTCAGCCTCTCGGCCCCCGGGCAGCTCGAGGGGCTCCTCGCCCGCGCCGGCTTCGAGCGGACGACCGCGCAGGCCGTGCCTTGCCCGCTGCGGATGCCGTCCCTTCCGGAGCTGATGCGGTTCTACCGGGAGATCCTCGGAGAGGCCGCCAAGGGGCTCCCGGCCTCCGTCGAGGCGAGGGCGTGGGCCGAGGTCGAGTCCGAGAGCGCCGCCTTCCTCGCCCCGGGCTCTGCGGGGGCCCCGTGCGAGATCCTCGTCGCCGGGGGGCAGAGGCCCGGGGCCGGATCCGGATAGCGGGCTGAGGCCGGGAGGCGCGACCCTCCGATCACGGGGGGCCCGAGGAGGGGGCTCCGCTCTCGCGCGGAGGGTATCCCCATCGCGCGAGGGGGCGAAGGAGCAGGAAGGCGAGCCCGAGGATCAGCCAGAGGATCCCGGCGACGAGGTAGGTCGTCCGGATCCCCACGTCGGCGATCAGGAAGCCGCCGCCGATCTGCGCGGCGGGCAGGATCGCCCAGCTTCCGAGGCCGTCGACGCCGAAGTACCGGCCCTGCATCTCCGTCGGCACGGCCAGCTGGGCGGCCGAGAGCCAGGCGGTGCCGGCGAAGCCGCCCGTGAAGCCGAGGAGCACCATGAGGAGGAGCGCGGGGACGAGCTGCGGTACGAGAGCGAGGCCGATCGCCCCGACCGGGGAGATCACTCCGTAGAACACCACCCAGGCCCGCCCGGCCCATCGGGTCGCGCCGAGACGGCCGACGGCGAGGGATCCGAGGCCCTGCGCCCCCAGCTCGACGGCGAGCAGGACGCCGAAGACCTCGCCGGACCCGTGGAGCGCGAGGGTCGCGTAGACCACGAGGAAGGCGCCGACGATCGTCGAGAAGAAGTTGAACGGCCCCGCGGAGATGGTCAGCTGCAGGAGGCCGATCTCGCCGCGCAGCCAGCGGAACCCCTCCGCGACGTCCTCGACGAAGGAGGTCGAGGGGCCGGTCCGGGTCGGACGTCGCGCCGCGGCAGGCAGCGCGACGCCGGCGACGAGCGTTGCGGAGAGCAGGAAGGTCGCCGCGTTGTAGGCGAGGCCGACGAGGGGTCCGACGGTCACGATCAGGAGGCCCCCCGCCGAGGCCCCCGCCAGCATCGTCGCCGACTGGGTCGAGCGGATCAGCCCGTTGGCGTCCGCGATGAGCTCCGGGCCCACGACTGCCGGCACGATCGTCTGCTGCGCGGGGTTGAAGATCGTGGTGAAGCAGCCGACCACGAAGGCGGCGACCAGCACGACGGCGAGGCCGAAGCCGAACTCGAGCAGGTAGAGGGCGAGGCCCCCGACCGTCGCCGCGCGGACCAGGTCCGAGGCGACCATCAGGTTCCGGCGATCGTACCGGTCGACGAGCCCGCCCCCGATCAGCGAGAAGATCACCCCGGCGAGCAGCTCCGAGGTGCCGACCAGGCCGACGTCGACCGGCGACCGCGTCGTGGTGAACACGATCCAGAGAATGCAGACGCCCGTGACCGCCCCGCCGCTCGACGAGGCCAGCCCGGCGACGAACAGCCTTTGGAAGTTCGGCCGCGCGAGCGCGGCCGAGTATCCCGCCATCGGGGCCGCCGGGAATCGCGCCGGGATTAAGGATGGGCGGCGGAGGGCCGGCCGTCCCGGTAGGGACCGCCCGGGAGCGGACCGGGGGGGCCCCGCCGGGCACGGCCTTTAGCGGCGGCGGGCTTCGGCTCCCGGATGCGGGGCCGACGGATCGCCGACGTGATCGTCGAGACGCTCGAAGCGGCCGGGGTCCAGCGATGCTGGGGGATCCCGGGCGACACGCTGAACCACTTCACCGATGCCCTGCGGAAGAGCCGGATCCGGTTCGTCCACGTGCGCCACGAGGAGACGGCCGGCTTCGCCGCCGGGACCGAGGCGCTGCTGACCGGCGCGCTCACCGTCTGCGCGGGCTCCTGCGGCCCGGGGAGCCTGCACTTCATCAACGGCCTCTACGAGAGCCACCGGAACCGGGCCCCGGTCCTCTTGATCGCGAGCCAGATACACAGCGACGAGACCGGGACGGAGTTCCCGCAGGAGGTCGACTTCAAGTCGGTCTACCGGGGGGCGAGCGTCTACTGCGAGGAGGTCCACACGGCCCTCGAGGCCCGGCGCCGCACCGTGATGGCCGCGCAGGCGGCCCTGGTGAAGCGGGGGGTCGCCGTCCTGGTCGTGCCGGTCGACGTCTCCACGGCCGAGGTGGGCCGGGACCTCCCGTACTCGGTCCACGCGCCGAAGCCCCTGGTCCGTCCCTCCGACGCCGACCTCGACCGGCTCGCAGAGCTGCTCAACGAGGGCCGGAAGGTGGCGATCTACGGCGGCTCGGGCTGCGAGCACGCCCACGACGAGGTCGTCGCCCTCGCCGACCGCCTGCAGGCGCCCGTCGCCCACACCTCCCGCGCCAAGGACTTCCTCGAGCCGTCGAACCCGTTCGACGTCGGGATGACCGGGCTCTTCGGGATCGAGTCCGGGTTCGCCTCGGTGATGGAGTGCGACACCCTGCTCCTCCTCGGCTGCGACTTCGCCTGGCGCCAGTTCTATCCGGCGGGCGCGAAGATCCTGCAGGTCGACCTCGACGGGACCCACCTCGGCCGACGCCATCCGGTGACCTTCGGGGTCGTCGGCGACGTCCGGGAGACGGTCGCCGCGCTCCTGCCGAGGATCCGGAGCCGCACGGACTCGGAGTTCCTGCGCGCGATGCTGCGCCGCAAGGAGGCGGCGATGGCGCAGCTCGGCCATCCCGCCGCGATCGATCCCCGGGGGATCATCCATCCGCAGTACGTCGTCCGCCTCCTCGCGCAGCTCGCGGACCGGGACGCGATTTTCACCGCGGACGGGGGAGGGCCGATGGTCTGGCTCCTGCGCCACCTTCCGTCGACGGGCGCCAACCGGACCTTCACGAGCCTCACGCACGGCACGATGGCGAACGCCATGCCGCAGGCGCTCGGGGCCCAGATGGCCTTCCCGAAGCGCCAGGTGATCGCGCTCTCCGGCGACGGAGGCCTCGCGATGCTCCTCGGGGACCTCTTGACCGCGGTCCAGGAGAAGCTCCCGATCAAGGTCGTGGTCTTCGACAACGGGACCCTCGGCTTCGTCGAGCTGGAGCAGCGGGCGGAGGGGATGCTCGACGCCTACACGAAGCTCGAGAACCCCGACTTCGCCCGGGTCGCCGAGGCGATGGGCTTCACCGCCTGGCGGGTCACCGACCCGAACGACCTGGAGGCCCGCACGCGGGAGCTCCTCGCCGCCCCGGGCCCGGCGCTCCTCGACGTCGTGATGGACCGGAGCGAGTTCGTCGTCCCCCCGAAGCTCGAGGCGGGCCAGGTCCTCGGGATGGCCCTCTACTCCGCGAAGGCGGTGCTCGCGGGCCGGGGCCACGACGTCGTGGAGATGATCGAGGACAACCTCCACGCGACCTGAGGGGCCTCCGGCCCGGGCCGCGGCGCCGGCGGGGGCCTCGGACCCGATCCGTGCCGCTCAGCGGAGGGGAGCGCCCGACGACGGCGGGGGCGGCGTCGGGGCGGAGGGCGCCGGGGCGTTGACGATCTGGTTGATCTCCTGGATGACGCCCTTCTCGACGTGGGTCGTCCAGAGCATCTCCGGCACGTCGACCGCGAGGAAGAGCTCCGAGAGGAGGACCGCCTCGACGGCGGTCACGGCGAGGTTCTGGAGGAGCTTGCCGATCCCGACGCGCACGGTGAAGTCGTTCGGCTGACCGGAGACGAGGATCGAGAAGACGCGGTCGGCGGCGATCAGGTCGCGGAGGATCCCGGCCTTGGCGGCCTGGATGACCGTCCCGGAGGGGGAGGTCGTGGACTGCACCTTGTACCCCTCCGACTTGAGTCGGTCGGCGATCTGCTGGCCCAGCTGCGTCAGGTCCCGGTTCTTCCCCTGGAAACGGAGCGTCTTCTCGGCGACCACGTTCGGTACCTCGGACCCACCTTGCCTCGGAGGGTATTTCAAAGGCCGGAGGGGGGGCCCGGCGCGGGCCCAGACGGGCCACCGCCGGGGGCGCCGCGCGCGGGCCGATGGACCCGGACATGGTATCAACGCGCGGGTCCTCGGAACGCTCTCCGTTCGGCCGGTCCGGTGGAGGGTCAGGGAACGTGAAGGCCGCGGTCCTCCGGGAGTTCGGCCGGCCGCCCCGCTACGAGGAGTTCCCCGAACCCGACGCCCGACCGGGCGAGCTCCGGCTGAAGGTCCGGGCGAGC
>JASHVI010000073.1 GCA_030039525.1 Thermoplasmata archaeon | reverse complement strand
GTGCCAGAGCTCCTCGGTCACGTGCGGGACCATCGGGTGGAGCTGCCGGAGCGTTCGCTCGACGACGAAGAGGAGGACCTCCCGGGACCGCCGGGCCTCGGCGTCCCCCGCGGCGCCGGAGATGCGCTCCTTGGCGATCTCGACGTACCGGTCGGCGACGTCGTGCCAGAGGAACCCGTGGAGCGCGTTCGCCGCGGGGGTGAACTCGAAGGCGCCGAGGGCCCGATCGACCTCCCGCCCGGTCGCCGACCACCGGGAGAGGATCCAGCGGTCCTCGAGCCGGGACTCCGCGAGCTCCGGCGCGCTCCGGGGGGCGCCGGTCCCGGGCGGTAGGTGGCCCTGCAGGAACCGGGTCACGTTCCAGAGCTTCGTGAGGAAGTTCCGGGCCGAGTCCATCGCCGCGGTCCCGAACGGCCCGTCCTGGTCGGTCGGCGTCCCGTGCAGGAGGGCGAAGCGCATCGGGTCGGCCCCCCGCTCCCGGACCACCTCGAGCGGGTCCGGCGAGTTCCCGAGGTGCTTGCTCATCCTCCGGCCCGTCTCGTCGCGGACCATCCCGGTGAAGTAGACGTCCGGGAACGGGAGGGCGCCGGTGAAGTACGTTCCGGCCATCAGCATCCGGGCGACCCAGAAGAACATGATGTCCCGCCCGGTGACGAGCACCGAGGTCGGGTAGTACGCCGTGAGGTCGCCGGTCGCCTCCGGCCACCCGAGCATCGCGAACGGCCACATCCACGAGGAGAACCAGGTGTCGAGCACGTCCGGGTCCGGCCGGAGGTCGGTCGACGCGCACTTCGGGCACGCGGTCGGTGGCTCGACGGAGACGACCTCGGCCCGGCAGGCCCCGCAGTAGCTCACCGGGATCGGGTGGCCCCAGAGGATCTGGCGCGAGATGCACCAGTCCTGCAGCTCCTCCATCCACCGGAAGAACGTCCGCTCCCATCGGTCCGGATGGATCCGGACCTTCCCGGAGCGGACCCCCTCGACCACCGGTGGGGCGAGCGCGGGCATCTTGACGAACCACTGGGTCGAGAGCCTCGGTTCGATCACCGCGCCCGAGCGGCCCGACCGGCCCACCGCGTGCGGGCGGACCTCCCTGCGGACGACCGCACCGGCCGCCTCGAGCGCCTCGGTGACCGAGCTACGGGCCGCCTCCCGGTCCGCGCCCCGGAACCGCTCCGGGACCCACTCCCCCTCGAGCCGCCCCGACTCGTCGAGGATCGACGGGGGGAGGGTGAGCCCGGTGTGCCGCCGGAAGATCTCGTAGTCGAGCGCGTCGTGCCGGGGCGTGAGCTTGAGCGCCCCGTTGCCGAACTCGCGATCGACGAGCGCGTCGGCGATCACCGGGACCGTCCGGTCCGTGAGCGGCACCCGGACCGATCGACCGACCGCGCCGGCGTGGCGCGGGTCCTCGGGGTGGACGGCGACGGCGATGTCGCCGAAGATCGTCTCGGGCCGGACCGTCGCGACGACGAGCCCGCCCGGGGCGCCGTCGGCCCACGGGTAGGTCACGTAGAGGAGCGTCCCCGGCTCCTCCGAGTGCTCCACCTCGAGGTCGCTGACCGCGGTGCGGAGCCGGACGTCCCAGTTGACGATCCGCTCGCCCCGGTAGATGAGGCCGTCGAGGTAGAGCCGCACGAAGGCGAGGCGCGTCGCCCGGACGAACCCCGGGTCGAGGGTGTACCGGTACCGGCCCCAGTCGACCGAGAACCCGCCGGCCCGCATCTGGGCCTGGATCCGCTCCTCGTGCTCCCGCTTCCAGGCCTCGATCCGGGCCCGGGCCTCCTCCGGCGGGAGCGACTCCATCGCGACCCCCTCCTTCGCGAGGCGCTTCCGCACCTCGACCTGCGTGGCGAGGCCGGCGTGGTCGATCCCCGGGAGCCAGAGCACGGCGTCCCCGAGCATCCGGTGCCACCGGGCGAGCAGGTCCTGGACGGTGTCGCCGAGCATGTGGCCGATGGTGAGGATCCCGGTGACGTTCGGCGGCGGCAGCGGGAGGACGAAGGTCCGGCCGGTCGGGCGCGGCGGCGCCGTGAAGAGGCCCCTCGCGGCCCAGTGCGCCTGCCAGCGGGGCTCGATCTCGGCGGGCTGGAAGCGCGGCGGGAGCCCGGCGGCGCTCAGGCGGACCCCCTCCCGAGGGTCCGGAGCGCGATCGGCGCGACGAGCGCGAGCTCCGCGAGCGCGGTGGCCGCCATCGGGATCAACAGCCCGGTCCCCGTGGAGCCAGCGGTGCGTAGGTACTCAAAGATGACGAGGGGAGCCCCCGCGACGAAGAGGCCGGGGATGGAGACGAGCAGGACCCAGCTGGCCCCCGCGTAGAGGCCGGTGATCGGGAGGCCGGAGCGCTCGGCCCGCCAGTAGAGGATCCCGAACTCGACGAGGGCCGCCGCGACGATGGCGGCGAGCTCGGCGACGACGAAGAAGACGAAGGAGTTGATCGCGAAGGCCGTGGGCACCGCGAGGGCGGTGATGCCGAGCACGAGCCCGGCGCTCCCCAGGTAGATCGCGGCGACCATCGCCACCTTCCCGGCGAGGAGCGCGTCCCGCGAGATCGGCAGCGAGCGGGTGAAGGCGTAGCCGTAGACCTCGATGGCGAAGAAGGCCGGCGCGAAGAAGGCGGCGAGGAGCGCCGAGGAGGCGACGGCCGCGGAGCCGACGCTGAAGACGTCGACGCCCCGGGGGGCGCCGAAGAACGACCAGAGCCCGATCGCCGCGGAGTTGAGCAGGGGAAGGAGGATGAGGAGCGCGAAGCCCGGCGTCCGCGAGGCGATCCGGAGGTCCTTCTGGAGGATCGCCACCGGCACCGAGCGGCCGGAGATCCGGAACCCCCTCGATGACCCGGCCGGCTCGGCATCGACCGCGGGGGTCCGGGCGAACTCGCGGGGGGCGCCCCACATCCACAGGGCGAGGGGGGCCAGCACGACGAGGTAGATTGCGGCGGAGGCGAGGACGGGGGCCGCGCTGACCTCGGGGGCGAACTGGCCGGGAAGGTAGAGCGGGAGGGCGGCCAGCGGGAACGGGAAGGCGCTGGCGAGGAGGGTGAGCGCCCAGGCGGGCCCGTGCTCGTAGAGGGAGAGCAGCCCGAGGAAGAACTGGGGGGAGAAGGTCACGAAGCCGAAGAGGGCGAAGGCCGGGAGGGTCCAGAGGACGAGGTAGGCCCACCGGAGGGCGGCCCGGGAGAACCCCCCGCGCGAGCCCTGGACGTGCCGGACGTAGAACTTGCCGGTCGCGAGGGCGAGGCCGATCGCCACCAGGACGGCCGCGAAGGCGCCGGGAAGGATCGCGAGGCCGGCCCACGGGGAGCCGAGGGCGTAGCCGACGGCGAGGGGGGTGAAGATCAGGACGCTGAGGGCGGGGAGGTCGAAGAGGCGCGCGGTCGTGAGGAGCGCGGCGTCGCGGAGGGTCGACTCGCGGATCGGGAGCGTCTCGATGAGGGGCTGGACGCCGGCGCCGAGGAGGGTCGGGAGCGCCTGGAGGCCGGTCCACCAGAGGAGCGCGAGGTCGAGGACGAGGAGGCCGTCGAGGACCGAGGCCCGGTAGAGGCCGATCGGGAGCGCGGGGGCCGCCAGCGACTCGACCGTCCGGCCGAGGAGCACCGGGATCGCGAGCGCGACGAGGGAGAGGAGGGCCGAGATCAGGATCTTGCTCTCGAGTACCTTGCGGCGGGCCTCCCGGGCGTCGGGGGTGACCCGCTCGTTCGCGCTGTTCCCCGCCCGCAGCCCGTAGATCGCCTGGAAGGCGACCTCGGTGTACATCCGGCGGCTCAGCTCGCGGACCTCTCGGAGCGTCAGGGGGCCTCCCCGAGCGTCGCGACGGCCGCCCGGACCGCCTCGTCCTCCCGGGTCAGCGAGAGGAAGATCTCCTCAAGGCTCGCGTCGCCCCGGGCGACGGCGCGCCGGAGCTCGGCGAGGGTCCCCTCCCCCCGCAGGAGGCCCCCGTCGAGGATGCCGACGCGGGTGCAGAGCCGCTCGGCGACCTCCATCGTGTGGGTGGAGAGGAGCACCCCGCGGTTCTGCTCGGAGGCGTAGCGGACGAGGAGCTCCCGGATGATCCGGATCGACCGCGGGTCGAGATGGCTCAGCGGCTCGTCGAGGACGAGAAGACCGGGGGAGTGGAGGAGCGCGGTGATCAGGAGCACCTTCTGGCGCGTCCCCTGCGAGAGGGTGCCGAGGGGCCGATCGAGCTCCTTCTCGACCTGGAGCGCCTGGGCGAAGGCCAGGGCCCGGTGCGACGCCGACTCGGGCGCGAGGTGCCGGATGTTCGCCACGAACTCGATGAACTCCCGGGGGGTCAGGGCGTCGTAGAGGAGCGGCGACTCGGCGACGTAGCCGAGCCGGCTCTTCGCCTCGACCCCGTCGGTGCGCGGATCGTGGCCGAAGACGCGGATCGTCCCGAGGGCCGACGGGAGGAGGCCGACCACCGACTTGATGGTGCTCGTCTTCCCCGCCCCGTTGGAGCCGAGGAGCCCGTAGATCTCACCGGGGCGCACGGTGAGCGACAGCCCCTGGACCGCCTCGCGGGCCCCGTAGCGGACGACCAGCCCCTCCAGTTCGAGGGGGGGAGGCCCCTCCCCACCGGGAGCCGCCATCGAGCGCGGAGGAAGCGAGGCCTGTATAAACCGAAGGTCGATGTATCGGACGGCGATGGACGACGCGGCGCTGGCGAACCTCGCCTTCGCGGGGGTCGCCGTCTTCGCGGCGATCCTCTCGGGCCTGGCCCTCGCGGCCTACGCGAGGAACCGCGCGCCCCGGATGGCGCTGGTCGCCGCCGGCTTCCTGCTCCTCATGGTCCAGGGGATCGTCGTGGGGGTCGGGCTCTTCCTCGGAGGGTGGGCCCCGCTCCTCCTCCTGCTCGTGACGGCGGCCTTCGAGGCGGCGCTCCTGGTCGTCCTCTTCGCCGCGACGCTCGTCCGCTAGGGGGGCCCCGAGCGTGGCCGAGGACCGCGCCGCGTCGTGGGCGGAGGCGCTGCTCACGTTCGTGCAGCGGTACCCGGGCGTCCACCTCCGGGAGATCCGACGTCGCCTCGGCATCCCGATCGGGACCCTCGACTACCACCTGTACCGGCTCGGCAAGGAGGGACTGATCTCGGTCCGGTTCCAGGGCGGGTACAAGTGCTGCTACCCCGGGACCAGCGAGGTCGAGCGGGGGCCGATCCCCGCCCCGGAGCAGGTCCTCCTGGCGCTCCTCCGCCAGGCCCTCCCCCGCGCGATCCTGCTTCACCTCTACCTGGAGGGACCGACCGCGCCCTCGGTGCTCGTCGGGGCGCTCGGGACGACGGCGCCGAACCTCTCCTACTTCCTGAAGCGGCTCGAGGGGGCCGGCGTGATCGTCCGGGAGGAGGTCGAGAAGGGACGGATCCTTCGGCTCGCCGACCCGAAGGGGATCCACTCGGTCCTGCTGAAGTACCCGCCGCTCCCCGAGACCCCGGTGGACCGGTTCCTCACGTTCTGGGGGGAGCTCCACCCGTGAGACCGGTTCAACGGATGTTCGGAAACGGTTATAGCCCGTATCCCGCGGTCGTTCCGCCGATGCTCCGAGCGCGCGGGGGCGCGCTGCTCCTTCTGGCCGTCACGGCCGTCGCGCTGGTCGCCGGCCCCGCCGGGGCCGCGGTGACCCTTCCCTCGTACGACACGGGGGCGGTGCGCGTGACGCTGCCGAGCGCCGTGCCGACCTTCGAGCTGGCGCAGGACGCCAACGCCTCGATCTCCGCGACGGTGACGCTGGAGCGCATCGTCGAGCTCGCGCCCACCGCGAACGACTCCTCGGACGGCCCGGAGATCGTCGCGGCGGCTTTCCCCACCGACGTGCACACCTACAACGTGAGCTCGGTGACCTCCGGCGGGTTCGAGATGATCCTCACCGCGACGCTCGTCGCCTACCGGACCTCCGGCGTCCTCTTCCCCCCCCGCAACGCGCTCAGCCACGTCGAGCCGCTCGTCGCGATCGCGCCGACCTCCCTCGCCGTGACCGTCGCCTCCGGGAGCTCTCCGGGCCTCTTCGACGTGAGCACGGTGATCACCGGGTGGCCCTGGGCCTCCTCCGGCGACCTGCTCGCCCTCCTGTGGGGGCTCTCGACCCCCATCGCCACCGGCCTCGCCGGGTGCTCGAGCGCCCCCTCGGACGGGGTGCCGGCCTCGGCCTGCGGCGCGAGCCCGGTCTCGACGGCGGCGCCCGCCGAGTGGGGCACCCCCCTCCAGGCGGTCCAGGAGCTCGGCAGCCGGGGCCCGGTCGCCCAGCTGACCTGGAGCCCGGGAGCCGCGGGCTCGGCGGCGGGCACGGAGTCCGGGCCGAACGGATCGGCCGAGGTCGTGGTCGGGGAGCCGGCGACGACCGCCGCGAACGAGACCTTCGCGATGCAGTACGCGCTCACCGTCCCGAACGTCCTCGTGCCGCTCGTGCTGCACGGGAGCTGGGTCCCGTACCTCGGCGGCCTCGCGCTCGCCGGGCTGCTCGGCGCCGCGGGGCTCGTCTACGCGCGCTGGCGGGACCGCCGCGCGCTCGAGTCGCTCTAGCCGGGCCGCCCGCCGGCTCCGTCAGCCGGCCGGGGGCGCCCCCGACCGCTCCCGGGTCGGAAGGAACAGGATGACGTCCTTGATCGATCGGGTCCCGGTGAGCGCCATCACGAGCCGGTCGACGCCGATGCCGATCCCGGTCGAGGGGGGCATCCCGTACCGGAGCGCGTGGACGAACTCGCTGTCCTGCGCGTAGTGGTCGTCGAGCGAGCCGCCGAGCTGCTCCGCGAACCGCCTCGCCTGCTCGTCGGGGTCGTTGAGCTCCGTGTAGCAGTTGCCGAGCTCCACGCCCCCGCAGTAGAACTCGAACCGCTCGACGCGGCCGCGCTTCGACCGGTGCCGCTTCGCGAGGGGGGTCGTCGAGAACGGGTGGTCGAGGACGAAGGTCGCCCGTTCGAGGTGGGGCTCGACGTAGTGCTCGAAGAGCTTGTCGAGGAACTTCCCCGGAGGGGAGTCCTCCGGGACGGTCGCCCCGACCTTGCGGGCCTCCTCGCGCAGCCGCTCCCGGTCCATCCCGTCGAGCCCGGTGAGGCCGCTCCGCCGCTCGAGCTCCTCGAGGAAGTCGATCTGGGCGTACGGCGGGGTGAACCGCGCGACCGCCTCCTGCGCGGCCGGGACGCCCGGGAGGACCTCGGCGGCGCGTCGGGCCAGGCGGGGGTAGAGCCGCTCGACGAGCCCGCGCATGTCCGAGTAGTCGGCGTAGGCCCAGTACGCCTCGAGCATGGTGAACTCGGGGGA
>JASHVI010000072.1 GCA_030039525.1 Thermoplasmata archaeon | reverse complement strand
GGGAGGTTCGGCGAGTCGATCAGCCGGGCGATCCGCTTCGGGGGCTTCGACTTCCTCAGGTAGAGCCGGTAGGTCGCCGCGTGGGCGACGATGTTCCCGCCGATCGGCCGCGTCGGGTCCCCGAAGAGGATGTCCGGTCGGGCCGAGACCTGGTTCGTGACGACGATCGCGGCGTTGTAGGCGTCGGCGAAGCGCAGGAGCTCGTGGAGGTGCTTGTTGAGGAGCTGCTGGCGCGGGGCGAGCTCGCCTCGGCCGGCGTACTCGCTGCGGAAGTGGGCGGTGAGGGAGTCGACGACGACGAGCCGGACCGGGCGCTCCCTCGCCAGCTCCTGCGCCTTTCCGACGAGGAGCATCTGGTGGTTCGAGTTGAAGGCCCGGGCGACGTGGATCCTCGAGAGGGCGGCCTCGGCCTCGAGGCCGACCGCCTTCGCCATCGCGACGATCCGCTCCGGGCGGAAGGTGCTCTCGGTGTCGATGTAGACGGCCTCGCCGTTGAGGCCCCCCTGCTCGACGGGCAGCTGGACCATCACCGCGAGCTGGTGGGCGATCTGGGTCTTCCCGGTCCCGAACTCGCCGGCGTACTCGGTGATCGCCTGCGTCTCGACGCCGCCCCCGAGGAGCTCGTCGAGCGACTTCGCGTTCGTCGTGATCCGCCCGAGGCGCTTGCGTCGCTCGAGGACGGTGACGCCGCTCTCGAAGCTCCCGACGTCGGCCTTCCGGCGGGCGTCGGAGATGATCTTCAGCGCCGCCTGGGTCCCGATCTCCGCCGCCTCGGCGACGTCGCCGGGGGAGGCGACGGCGAGCTCCATCAGGTCGGTGTAGCCGGCCTCGCGGAGCTTCTCCGCGGTCTGCGACCCGACCCCGGCGAGCTCCTCGAGCGGGACCTCCCGGGTCTCGGGCGGGAGCTCGGCGGCGGGTCGAGGGCTCGGTTTCGTGGGCACGGTCGAGGGACCGGGCGCTGGAAGGATAAAGCGAGGGGGGAGGCGCCGAAACACGCGCCCCCCCGGGGGGGCTCGGCCGGCTATCCGGAGCGCTCGGGCGACGGTCCCTCGTCGTCGGCCGGGACGAACGGCGTGCCCGTCAGGCGCTGGAAGACCGTCGTATAGAGGCGGCTGACCTCGTCGACGAGGAGCGGAGGCAGCGGGGGGATCGGCGGCTCGGCCTCCTTCTCCTCCCGGGCCTTTGAGAGCTCGTCGAAGTAGCCGGTGGTCCGGTAGTGCTGCCGGACGAACTCCTTCGAGAACTCGACCTGCTTGCCGCGCTCGTGGGCGCCGCGGTCCCAGAACCGGTCCTCGTCGGCGGTGCCGAAGGTGTCGACGAGCATCAGCGAGCCCTCCGTGTCGATCGCGAACTCCTTCTTCCCGTCGACGTGAAGGAGGCCCCGCGGCTCGATCTCCCGCGACATCGCGGAGTCGATCTTCAGGATCGTCTCCTTCGCCTGGTCGAGCTGCTTTCTGTCGATCGCGGCGAGCTCGAGCGCCTCCGGCATCGCGAGGAGGCGGTCGATCGGCTCGAGCTTCGTCGTGACCTCGAAGTGCGGCTCCGGGAGCCCCTGGCCGTACCTCACCGAGGCTCCGGCGGGGAGCCCCAGTTCCGTCGGCGTGACCTTCCCGGCCTTCACCCGGTCCCAGAGCGACCCGGCGACGTAGTACCGGACGATCAGTTCGAGCGGGACGAGGTAGTTCTTCGGGTGGGGGCCGAGCGTCTTCGGCTTCTCCACGACCTGGACCCGCTTCACCCGCATCGTCGAGGGGGTCGGCAGGTCGAGGAAGTGGTTCTTGACCCCGAGCTTCGAGCAGAGCTCGAACCAGTGGGCCGCCGTGCGGGCGAGGGTCTCGCCCTTGTGCGGGATCACCGACGGGACGTGCTTGTCGAAGACGGAGATGTCGTCGGTGAAGCGGAACTCGAGCTCGGTCGGGGAGACCTCGTAGATCTCCTTGACCTTGCCGCGTCTCAGGTACTTCGGCTTCCCGGTCCCGGCCGCCGGCGCGGCCGACTTCGCGCGAGGCATCGCGCGTCGACTCCGTGGCGGGTTAATAACGCGGCCGTCCCCGAGGGGACGGAGCGGCCTAGACCTGCCGCGCGTGGAGCGAGGTGATCGGGCGGAAGCCCCGCTTCGCGTAGAACCGGACGGCGATCTCGTTGCGGACCGGGAAGTCGGCGGTGACGATCCCGGCCCCCTTCGACTTCAGGCGGCGCGCCGTCTCCTCGAGCAAGTACTCCCCGACGCCCTTGCGGCGGTACAGCGGGAGGAGGTAGATGTCGACGATGACCCCCTCCTTCTCCGGCGTGTAGAAGGGTCGCTCCCTCAGCCAGGCCCGGACGATCCCGACGAGCCGGCCCGCGTCGGCCCCGGTCCCCTCGGCGGCGAGGACCAGCGCCTCCGGGCTCGCGATGTCCCGCTTCAGGACCTCGACCGCGCGGGCGTCGACGTCGGCCCGCACGCGGAGCAGCGGGTCGAACTCCTCGTTGAGGCGCTTCAATCGCACGAGGAGCGGGGCGAGGCCCGGGATGTCGTCGGAGGTCGCGTCGCGCACGAGGATCGGGACCGCGGTGGAGGGGGCGGGCGGGGCGCGCTCCGTCACGATCGCTCCTCCGGCATCGGGGCGACGAAGCCGGAGCGGTTGAGCAAGGCGGCCAGCCGCTCGGAGCGCTGGATCCGCTCCTTCGCCATCTCGAGGAACTCCGCGCGGCTGCGCTGGCGGCGCGCGAGGCCGAGCTCGACCGCGCAGGAGGCCACGGCCGCGGCGACCTGCGGGAAGACCTCGGTCTCCTCCATCGTCGGGAGCAGGTGCTCCTTCGTGAGGCCCTTGTCCTCCGCGCGCGCGGCGAGCTCGCGCGCCGCGGCGAGCACGATCTCGTCGGTGATCTTCCGGGCCCGCGCGTCGAGGACCCCCCGGAACACCCCCGGGAAGATCAGCGAGTTGTTCACCGGGTTCGGGAAGTCGCTCCGCCCGGTCGCGACCACCGCCGCCCCCGCGGCGGTCGCCGCCGCCGGCCAGATCTCGGGGACCGGGTTGGCGAGGGCGAAGACGATCGGGTCCTTCGCCATCGCCTCGACCTGCTCCGGGGAGACCGTGTGCGGGCCGGGCCGCGAGGCGGCCAGGAGGACGTCGGCGCCCGCAAGGGCGTCGTCCAGGGTCCCTCGGCGGCCCCCGCCCTGGGTCTGGAGCGCGAGGCGGTACTTCCACGGGTTCTTCAGCATCAGCTCGTCGAGGTCGTCGCGGTCCGGCTCGAGGATCCCCCGCTGGTCGACGAGGGAGATCCGCTTCGGGTCGTGGCCGAGGGAGACCAGGAGGCGGGCCGTCGCGAGGTTCGCGGCCCCGGCGCCGAGGAGGACCGTCCGGATCTCCCCGACGGAGCGGCCGGT
>JASHVI010000071.1 GCA_030039525.1 Thermoplasmata archaeon | reverse complement strand
CTACGTCGCGAACGCCGGCTACTCCGTGGCGTTCCTGATCGGGCTCATCGTGGCCTTCGTAGGGCTCTACGCGGTCGACAACGCGCCGCGTCGCTTCGCCGACTCCCCGACCAGCGGGCCGAACCGCACCGCCCTCATCATCGCCCTCGGGATCGGGCTGCAGAACCTCACCGAGGGGCTCGTCTTCGGGGTCAACTGGCAGGTCGGGATCGTCGGCATCCTCGCCGTCGTCTTCGTCGGCTTCTTCCTCCAGAACGTCACCGAGGGCTTTCCCATCGCCGCGCCCTTCCTCGGCTCCGGTCAGGTCAGTCCGGCGTCGACGATGGTGGGCCTGTTCCTGGTGGGCGGGCTCCCGACGATCGCCGGCGGCGTCATCGGCTACTTCTGGAGCAGCCCGCTCTTCCTCGTCGTCTTCGACGCGCTCGCGATCGGCGCCATCGCCTACGTCATCCTGCCGATGCTCCGGGGGGCCTTCCGCCCGCTCGCGACGAAGGAGCTCTCGATCCGTCGGGACCGGCTCGTCTACGTCGGCGTCCTGATCGGCTTCGCGCTCGGCTTCGCCGTCAACGCGATCTGATCCGGCGGCCCCGGGGGGCCGCGCCGGGGGAACGACGTCTGCGGGCCGGGGCTCGGCTATGTAGCCGACCTCGCTCGCTCCCGCCGCCATGCCCGAGGCCGCCCCGTCGCCCGTCGTCTGGGTCCAGGTCATGCAGGCGATGGTCGCCCGCGAGCTCGTCGAGGGCTTCGGGCTCCCGGAGCGGCAGGCGGCCCGGCTGCTCGGCGTCGTCCCCTCTTCGGTCTCCCAGTACCTCTCGGGGAAGCGGCTCGGTCCGAAGCTCTCCGGGTACCTTTCCGACCAGCGGGCCCGGAAGCTGGCCCGCTCGACGGCGCAGGCGCTGATGGCCGAGCCCGGGGGCTCCCGAAGGGTCCTGGAGGCCGCGATCGCGCTCGAGGCCCTGCGGACCCCGGAGCCGGCGGCCCGGGGCCCTCGCAAAGGACCCGCGGCGGCGACCCTGCCGCGGGAGGTCCCGAAGTGGCTCCGGAACCGGATCGCGGGGGAGCAGAACGCCGTCGCCGAGTGCATGCGGCTCGCCCAGCGCTCCCGCGACGAGCTCACGCGGGCGCTCTTCCGCCAGATCGCCTCCGACAGCCTTCGGCACGCCGAGATCGTCGCCTCGCTCGCGGCGTACCTCGACCGGGGCATCACGTCGAGCCAGGCGACCGGGATCACCCGGGCCGATGTCGAGGACCTCATCGCCAAGGAGCACGAGGCCGAGGAGAGCTCCGAGGTCGACCTCTCGCCGGGTCTCGGCGGGGTGATGCGGATCCTCTGGGAGAGCATGGAGGCCGATGAGCACAAGCACGAGCTCCTGCTCCAGCGGCTCCTCGAGGCCTCGGCCGACGGCGGCTCGCGCCGCCGCGCCCGCCCGGGCCGATAAACCGCGGTCTCCGGCCGCCGACGCGCCCGCCGGGCCCGAGGTCGATTCGAGAGGAATTCTTTATCCCGAGAGTCGGTGATTCCGCCGGCTGAGATGGGGGAGGTCATCACCCTCCGCGTCGCCGAGGCCTTCCAGCAGGACATCGGCCTCGGCACCGCGCGGCTCGACGCCGGCACCCGGCAGCGCCTCAAGGTCGGGGTCGGCGACATCGTCGAGATCCGGGGCCGCAAGGTCACCGCCGCCGTGGTCGGGCGCTCCCAGGCCGAGGACGAGGGGAAGAACCTGGTCCGCGTCGAGGCCGTCGTCCGGCGGAACGCCGGCGTCAGCATCGGCGATCGGGTCCAGGTGCAGCGCGTCGACTGCGCGATCGCCGAGGCGATCACGATCGCCCCGATCTACTCGGGCTCGGCGAAGATGGACCTGGGACCCGGGCTCGAGCGGTTCGTCGCGAAGGCGCTCGCCGGACGGCCCTTCGTCCGCGGGGACGTCTTCGTGATCCCCGGGGTCTTCCTGATGGGCGGCTCGCTGCCGTTCATGGTCGTCTCGACCGCCCCGAAGGGGACGATCCAGGTCGGGCCGACCAGCCAGATCACGATCAAGGAGGAGACGGTCACCGAGACCGAGGTCGCCGCCCCGCGCGTCTCCTACGAGGATATCGGGGGCCTGAAGGAGAAGCTCGGTCGGGTCCGCGAGATGATCGAGCTCCCGCTGAAGCACCCGGAGCTCTTCGACCGCCTCGCGATCTCCCCGCCGAAGGGGGTGCTCCTCTACGGGCCCCCCGGGACCGGCAAGACGCTGATCGCGAAGGCCGTCGCCAACGAGGCCGGGGCCCACTTCCTCGGGATCCAGGGCCCCGAGATCATCTCGAAGTACTACGGGGAGAGCGAGAAGGAGCTGCGGGAGAAGTTCGAGGAGGCCGAGAAGAACGCCCCCTCGGTCGTCTTCATCGACGAGCTCGACTCGATCGCCCCGCGGCGCGACGAGGTCGTCGGGGAGGTGGAGCGGCGGGTCGTCGCCCAGCTCCTCACCCTGATGGACGGGCTCTCCGGGCGGGGGAACGTGATCGTCATCGCCGCGACGAACCGGGAGGAGGCGATCGACCCGGCCCTCCGTCGCCCGGGCCGCTTCGACCGGGAGATCGAGATCGGGGTGCCGACGCAGGCCGGCCGCCTCGAGATCCTCCAGATCCACACCCGGGGGATGCCGATCGAGGGCTCCGACAAGGAGCGGGAGCGTACGCTCCGGGAGCTCGCGCAGCTCTCTCACGGCTTCGTCGGCGCCGACCTCGCCGCCCTCGCGCGCGAGGCCGCGATGCGCGCGCTGCGCCGCTACCTCCCCGAGATCGACTTCGACAAGCCGATCCCGCTCTCGCTGCTCGAGCGGATGAAGGTCACCGAGCGGGACTTCAAGGAGGCCCTGAAGCAGATCGAGCCGTCGAGCCTGCGCGACGTCGCCATCGAGATCCCGACCGTCCGCTGGGACGAGGTCGGGGGTCTCGAGCGGGTGAAGCGGGCCCTCCAGGAGTCCGTCGAGCTTCCCTTCCGGAACCCTCAGCTGTACCGGACGATGGGGATCGACCCGCCCCGCGGGATCCTCCTCTTCGGGCCCCCGGGCGTCGGCAAGACGCTCCTCGCGAAGGCCGCCGCCACCGAGAGCCAGGCGAACTTCATCTCGGTGAAGGGCCCCGAGGTGATGTCGAAGTGGGTCGGGGAGTCGGAGAAGGCGATCCGGGTGATCTTCAAGAAAGCCCGCCAGGCCTCGCCGGCGATCGTCTTCATCGACGAGATCGACTCGATCGCGCCGCGGCGGGGCCTGCAGACCTCGAGCGGGGTCACGGAGCGGATCGTCAACCAGCTCCTCACCTCCATCGACGGCCTCGAGTCGCTCGAGCGGGTCCTCGTGCTCGCCGCCACCAACCGCCCCGACATCCTCGACGAGGCGCTGCTCCGCACCGGCCGGTTCGACCGGCTCCTCTACGTCGAGCCGCCGAACACCGCCGGCCGTCTCGAGATCCTGAAGGTCCACACCGCCCGGATGCCCCTCGAGGACGTCTCCCTCCTCCACCTCGCCGAGCGGACGGAGGGGTACGTCGGGAGCGACCTCGCCGCCCTCTGCCGCGAGGCCGGGCTCGCCGCGATCCGGGAGAACGCGAAGGCGGGCAAGGTGACGATGGCCCACTTCGACGCGGCCTTCAAGCTCACCCACGCCTCCTGCGACCCGGAGTCGCTCAAGTTCTACGAGGAGTTCCAGAAGCAGCTGAGCCGGGACCGTCTCGCCCGGCGGCGCGAGGAACCGGTCCACGCGATCTACCGGTGAGGGGGCCGCGGGGCCCCCGGGCCCCGGACGAGCGGGGCCCTACGAGAGCGTCCAGGTGTCGCCGAGGTAGTTGTACCCCGACGGGTTCTGGTCGCCGCCGAAGAGCAGGACGAGCTTCGAGTCGGCGTCGTACGCCATCGCGAGGCAGCCCCGGGCCTCCGGCGGGGCCCCCGCGGTGCTCGAGACGTTCTTCCAGCCGCCCGACTTGAGCTCCCACGTCTCGTTCCCCACCGGGCCGGGGTGGCCCCCCGCCCCGAACTGTACGAGGCAGCCGCACGCGGGGTCCCACACGAGGCCGCCGGGCTCGGAGCCCGTGGCCGGGGCGGCCCTCCCGACGAAGAGCTGGGACCAGCCTCCGCTACCGAGCGCCCAGGTCCCGTTCGGATAGACGTAGGAACCGCTCGACGGAACGTAGAGCCCGCCCCCGAATCCGATGAGCTGGCCGCGCGCGACGTCGTACGCGAGGTCAAAGTCGGCCATCCTGCCCGGGTTCGTGGTGAGCCGCCGGGTGAGGTTGCTCCAGCTCGACCCCTTGAGGAGCCAGGTCTGGTTGGAGGGGGGGCCGTTGAGGCCGGTACCGGTCGGGCTCGTCCCGATCGCCCCGCCGTAGAGCACGATCCCGTCGAGGGCGGGATCGTACGCGAGGCCGAAGTGGGCCCGGGGCGAGGGCGCGCCGGTCACGTTCAGCAGGTGCCAGCCGGACTTGTTGAACAGCCAGGTGTCGTTGTAGTACCCCGTGAACGTCCGGCCGCCGAACAGGACGAGGCCCTTCAAGGCCGGGTCGTAGACGAGGCCCGCCCCCCAACGCGGGGCCGGCGTGACCGGGTACCGCGCGGTGAGGTTGATCCAGTGGCCGCCCTTGTAGGCCCACGTGTCGTTGTAGTCGAAGTACGTGTAGTTGTAGCCGCCGAAGAGAACCACCTCGTGCAGGGGCGGATCGTACGCCATCTCCGACTGGTCCCGGGCCCCGGGGGACCTCTTCGGGTAGACCTGCGTCCAGAGCAGCTTCGAGTGGTGCGCGGCGGGAGCGGCGGGGGCGGGGGCGGCCTGTCCGGCGGCCGCGGGCAGCGCGAGGATCAGGACGGCGACACCGGCGAGGAGGGGAAGCGCGGCGCGGCCGGGGAGCGGCATCGGCGGGGGTTGCCGCCCCGGTAGATAGGGGTTCCGAGGAAGTCCGTGCGCCGGGGGGCCGGCGAACCTCCGCGGGGACCTCCCGGAGGAGGTTCCGGCGGGCCGGCCCGCTCGGTCCCGGGGGGCCCGAGGCCCGCGCCGCCGCCGGCGACCGGCTGACGGGGGATTTTCGGCGAAAAATCACGTCGTTTTTCCGGGCAGTCTATTTATACAGGGGCCATGTTCGGCGCCGAGCCTCCGAGAGAGGTCTCGCCCAAAAAGGAGACGTGGAAGACGATGCCCAAACCGGTCCCGCGACTCGCCATGTGGACCATGGTCCTGGTGTTGCTGGCGGCGACGCTCAGCAGCATCTCGCCCGCGGTCCAAGCGAAGAATCCGTCGAGCTACGCCATCAAGGGATACGTGCACATCGGCACGGCGATCCCGGTCCCGGCGGGCGTGACGGTGGACCTGATCAGCGGGGCCACGCACGATGTCTTCTCGGTCACGACGGGCCGCGGAGGGAACTTCACGTTCACGAGCGCGGAGACCAACGGGGAGCTCGGCGCCGGCTACTGGGGCCTCTGGGTCCCGGCCGCCGGTAACGTCTCCCTCGGCACCTCCTGCTCCCCGTGCGCCATCCTCCCCGCCCAGGTGGCCCCCGTCTACCAGTACGAGACGGCCTCGGAGCTGACGAGCACGACCGCCGTCCGCGA
>JASHVI010000070.1 GCA_030039525.1 Thermoplasmata archaeon | reverse complement strand
TCGAGTCGCCGGCCCCGGGCGCCGGCGAGGAGCCGCCGGAGGTCACTCGGCGTCGGGCAGCACGGCGAGCCCGGGGAGCGAGGCGCCCTGCACGAACTCGAGCGCGGCGCCGCCGCCGGTAGAGAGGTACTGGAAGACCCCGGCGACCCCGAGGCTCTGGGCGCAGTGGGCGCTGTCGCCCCCCGCCCCGACGTGGTACCCGGGAACGCCGGCGAGCGAGCCCAGGACCTCCCGGGTGCCGTTCGAGAAGGCCGGCTCCTCGGTCTTGCCGAGCGGGCCGTTCCAGAAGACCGTCCGTGTCCCGACGAGCGCCTCCGTGAAGCGGCGGCGCGTCGCCGGCCCGATGTCCTTGATCTCCGCGCCGGCCGGGATCGCGCCGAGCGGGGCCACCGCCGGAGGAGCGCCGGCGCCCGGATCGACGAGGAAGTCCTCCGGCAGCACCACGTGGGTCCCGTGGGACTCCGATCGCTCGAGGAACTCCCGGACCGCGCCGTCGAGCCCCCGGTCGACGGCCGTTCCGCCGAGGTCCGCCCCGGAGGCCGCGAGGAACGGGAAGGCGAGGGCCCCCCCGATGAGCAGGCGGTCGGCCCGGCCGACGAAGCTCGAGAGGAGCGGGAGCTTGTCGGAGACCTTCGCCCCGCCGAGGAGGGCGGCGTACGGCCGTTCCGGGGAGCCCGTGAAGTGGGAGAGCTCGCGGACCTCCCGCTCGACGAGGAACCCGGCGAAGCTCGGGAGCCGCTTCGGGACCCCGACGGTCGAGGCGTGGGCCCGGTGGACCACCCCGAACGCCTCCTCCACGAACAGGTCGCCGAGCTGCGCGAGCTGGGCGGCGAAGGCCGGATCGTTCGCCTCCTCGCCGGCGTGGAATCGGAGGTTCTCGAGCATGAGGAACTGGCCGTTCTGGAGCTTGGCGGCGGCCCCGATCGCCTCCACGCCGACCGCGTCGCTCGCCAGGGGGACCGGCTCGCCGAGGATCCGCGAGAGCCGATGGACCACGGGTCGGAGGGAGTAGCGCATGTCGCGCTGCCCGTTCGGCCGACCGAGGTGCGAGATCAGGATCGTACGGGCCCCCGCGGTCTGCAGGTGCCGCAGGGTCGGCACCGCCTCCTGGATCCTCCGGTCGTCGGCGACCTCCCCGGAGGGGGTCACCGGCACGTTGAAGTCGACGCGGACGAGGACGCGACGGCCCCGGACGGGCGCCGAAGCGACCGAGCGCTTGGCCATGCGGGCCCCCCGACCTGACCGGCCCTAAGGCCTTTCCGGCGCGCGCGTCGGAGCGCCGGCCCCCGCGACCGGCCGGGAGAGCCGGTCGACCACGCGCCGGGTCCCCGGGAGGTCGAGCCCGTGGCGGCGGCCGCGCTTCAGGACCGCCCCGGAGATCGTCCCGATCTCCGTGGGGCGCCCTCGGTCGACGTCCTGCAGCATGCTCGAGCGGTTCGCCGCGGTCGCCCGGACGACCTCGAAGAGCTCCCGCTCGGCCTCCTCCCTCGGGAACTCGAACCCTTCGGCCGCGGCGACCTGACGGGCCTCCTCGAGCAGCTGCAGCGCCTGTCCGCGCCAGGGCTCCTGCGCGAGCCGGCCGTTCTCGACCCCGTGCATCGCGGTGACCGGATTGATCGCGGCGTTGACCAGGAGCTTGCGCCAGACCTCCCGCTCGAAGTCGGGTACGCGACGCACCTCGAGGCCGGCCCCGGCGAGGAGCCCGGCCCAAAGGCGGACCGGCTCGCGGAGCGGACCCGGACCGTCCGAAGGGAGGACCACCCAGCCGACCCCGGTCTCCCGGACCCGTCCCGGTCCCAGGAGGGTGACCGGAAGGGTCAGGACGCCGCGCACGATCGGCACGCCGCTCGGGTCGGTCCCGACCGCGCGCAGTCCCGCCTCGACCCGGGGGATCAGGTCGAGCCCGTTCTGGATGAGGAGCGTGGGGACCCCGGGCAGTCGACCGATGCTCCGCGCCGCCGCCTCGAGGTCGTACCCCTTCACCGCCACGAGCGTGGCGTCGGAGGCTCCCAGGGGTCCCGCCGAGTCGACCACGTCCACCCGGGCGTCGTCCGGTCGGGGTCCCTCGACCCGAAGGCCGTCGCGGGCCAGCCGGTCCACCGAGTCGCCTCGGACGGCGACCCGGACCTCCCCGCCGGACCGGGCGAGCCGGACCGCGAGCAGGGTGCCGATGGCCCCCGCTCCGACGACGAGGATCCGCACCCGGACCCGCCTCAGTCGAGTCGCTTCAGCAGCTTCGCGAGGGCGGGCGTCGACCCCCAGTCCCGCCGGAGCTGCACCAGAAGCCCCTCGTAGTACCGGAGCTGCTCGCGGGCCTCCTTCACCTGGGCCTTCAGCGAGGCCTCCTCCCGGACCAGGCGGTGCTCCTCCGCCTCCGTCTCCTGGCGGAGGCGCTCGAGCTCGGCCCGCCTATCGTGCAGGGATTCGGGGGTGACCTGACGCACCGCCGGCCTCCTTAACGAAAACGCTCCGCGAGCCGTCGAGGATCGCCTCGGAATAGGCCGCCAGGCGCCGGAGCTCCGAGCGGATCTTCCGGAGCCTCGCCTGGATCCGGCGTCGCTGCGTGGTGACCTCGGAGAGCGACGCCCCGAGCAGGTCGAGGCGGTGCCGCCACTTGTCCCGCTCCTCCACGCTCTGGAGGACCGCCGCGACGTCCATCCGGCGCCGTCCGCACCGGACGCGGCCCCGAAGAAGGTTTCGGCGCGAGGAATGCGCGGGTCTGGCGAGCCTCTCCCACGGCCCCTCCGCCCGGCCGGACCGGTCTCATCCGTGCGCCCCGAGCGCTCCCGGAGGGAGGCCCCTCAAGTAGCCTCCGGGGACTGCCGAGCCGCCGGATCCCTTCGGAGGGCTCCGCGCCGGGAGAGGGGGGCATGCGCGGTCGATCGATCCGGCGGGTCCTGCTGGTATCGCTCGCGCTCGCGGCGATCTCGATCAGCGGGGCCGCCGCGGCGGCCGTCGCACCCGCGACCGGGACCACGGTGACCTTCTCCGAGGTGGGCCTGGCCCCGGGCACCGTCTGGTCGGTCACGTTCAACGGGGCGACCGTGAGCGGCAACGGCACCGAGCTGAACATCAGCGGGGTCGCCGGGCCGGCGAACTACTCCTGGAGCACGGCGTCGACGGTCGCCGGCCGGGGCACGGGGACCGAGTTCGTCACGACGTTCACCGCGGGCACGATGGACGTACCGGACCAGCGGGCGCAGGTGGTCCCGTACGTCGAGGAGTTCCGGGAGAACCTCTCCGCGCTGCCCTCGGGGGGCGGCTCGACTAGCCCGAGCGGCACGCAGTGGTACCCGTCGGGAGCGGAGGTGGCGCTCGTCGCCCTGCCCGATCCGGGGTACGCGTTCCAGGACTGGAAGAGCTCGGCCGCGAAGAACACGTTCGATGACGCGCGCGCGATCTCGACGGTCGTGACGGTCGCGAAGCCCGGGTCCCTCACGGCCCGCTTCACGCTCCGGTCGGCGCCCGTCACCTTCACCGAGACCGGGCTGCCCGCGGGGACCTCGTGGACCGTCGACTTCAACGGCACGGGCCACGCCAGCGGGTTCGCCAACCTCTCCGTCGGACGTCAGTCCGCGGGGACCTACGCCTTCTCCATCGCGCCGGTCCCGGGGGCCGGCGGCGTCGAGTACGCCGCCGATCCATCCACGGGCTCGATCGCACCTCCCGACCGCACCCTAGAGGCCGTCACGTTCACGGAGCTCGTTCCCGTGACGTTCGCGACCGCCCCCGTGGGGACCGGCGGCCTCGTCGAACCCTCCATCGCCGGGTACTACGCGAACGACAGCCCGGTCGTCGTGGATGCGTTCAACGCCTCCGGGGCGGTCTTCTCCTCGTGGAGCGCCTCCGGGTCCACCACCCTGCTCAACCACTCGAGCGCCTCGACCGTCGCCACCGTCGACGGCGCGACGACGATCACCGCGACCTTCAAGTCCGGGACGGCGTGCGGCTCGGCCTGCGCCGTCACCTTCGAGGAGGAGGGGCTTCCGTCCGGGACCTCCTGGGGGATCGACGTCGGCGGGGTCCGGTACTACAGCACCGGTCCGACCCTCCGGGTCCTGAACCTCTCGGCGGGGTTCTCCTGGAGCGCGATCGGCCCGATCGGCACCCCCTCGGGGACGGTCGAGTACCAGCCGAGCCCGGACAGCGGTGCCTTCGGGGTCGGGGGGCTCGCGGTGCAGGTCCTCGACTTTGAGCAGTACGACGATCTCACGATCCTCGCCACCCCGGTCTGCTGCCAGGCGAGCACGACGCTCTCCGGCGGCTGGTTCGAGAACGACACGACGTACTCGGTGGCGGCCTCGGCCGGCTCGGAACTCTCCTTCGGGGAATGGACCGCCACCCACCACGGGATCCGGATCGCGTCGCCGAAGCTCGAATCGACGACGTTCACCGTGGTGGGCCCCTCGACGCTCACCGCGGTCTTCCACGCGCGCGTCGTGACCGGTACGATCGAGGAGTTCGGGCTCCCGAAGGGGACGGTCTGGGGCGTGGACGTCAACGGGGTGAGCGTCACGACCTCGGCGCGGGAGCTCAACCTGACCGGCCTCGCCAGCGACGTGTCGCACCCCTGGACGGCGCTCGGGGACCTCGCCGGGACGGCGCCGGGGGTCGAGTACAACCCCGTCGTCTCGGCGGGGAGCTTCGTGCTGCCGGCCCAGCGCCTCGCCGCCGTCGTGTACGAGACCGTGTACAAGGTGACGGTCTCGGCGACCGGAACGCGGGGCGGCTCGGTGAGCCCTTCCGGGAGCTTCTGGGAGCCGAACGGGACCCTCTGGGGGCTCTCGGCGATCAACGGGAGCTCGGCGACCTTCGCCTCCTGGAGCGCCAGCGCCACCTCCGGGAGCCTCCCGATCGGCTCGAGCTCCGCGGCGTCGACCTGGGTCGCCCTCGACGGTCCCGGAACGATCTCCGCGAAGTTCGTCTAGCGGCGCCGACGGCCGGGGGCGGCCCCGCTCGCGCCCCTCGGCCGGGCACCGTTAAGGCCTCGGGGCGGTCGGCGGCCCCGGGTCGCTCATGACCGCCGTCCGGAAGATCGCCGTCCTCGGAGCCGGGAACATCGGGGGAACCCTCGCGCAGCGCCTCGCCGAGAGCGGGATCGCCGACGAGGTCGTCCTGATCGACATCATCGAGGGGCTCCCGCAGGGGAAGGCCCTCGACATCCAGGAGTCCGCGCCGATCCTGGGGTTCGCGACGCGCGTCCGGGGCTCGACGAGCCTCGACGACCTCGCGGGCGCCGACCTCGTCGTCGAGACCGCCGGGCTCGCCCGGAAGCCCGGCATGAGCCGCTCCGACCTCCTCGCGAAGAACGCGGAGATCCTGCGGGCCCACGCCCTCGCGGTGAAGGCCCGCTGCCCGGGGTCGATCGTCCAGGTGGTCACGAACCCGGTCGACGTGATGACGTACTGGTTCCGGGAGGTCTCGGGCCAGCCGCCGGCCCGCGTCTTCGGGGAGTCCGGCACGCTCGACACCGCCCGGTTCCGGTGGTTCGTCGCCGACGCGCTCCACGTCGCCCCGCGCGACGTCACGGGGTTCGTGCTCGGCACGCACGGCGACACGATGGTGCCGGTCCTCTCGCTGACGAGCGTCTCGGGCGTCCCGCTCCGCCAGCTCCTCGGGGCGGAGGCGCTCGCGGCGATCGTCACGCGGACCCAGAAGGGGGGTGGGGAGATCGTCGATCTCCTCAAGATGGGCAGCGCGTACTACGCGCCGACGGCGGCCCAGGCCGAGCTCTGCGGGGCGGTCGCCCGCGACGAGAAGCGCCTGCTCGGCGTCACGGCCCACCTCGGGGGCGAGTACGGCCTGAGGGACCTCTGCCTCGGCGTGCCGGTCGTCCTCGGCCGCGGGGGCGTCGAGCGGATCCTCGAGGTCCCCCTCTCCGACGAGGAGCGCCGGGCCTTCGAGGCGAGCGCGGCGGCCGTGCGGGCCGACCTCCAGGCGCTCGCCCAGATGCCCCGCGCCGCGTGACCCAACCTAAAGCGGCCGGCCGGCGTTCCCTCTCTGAGGGTTCGTGGCCGAGCGGGTCGACGTCGCGATCGTCGGCGGCGGGCTCGCGGGGCTCACGACCGCGGTCGCCCTCTCCGAGGCCGGCGTCGGCGTCCGCCTCTTCGACCACGGGGAGTTCCGCGGGCGCCCGGGAGGCGGGCTCGTCCCGTCGTACACGCTCGCCCCGCTCGGCGGCCCCTCGGTCCGGCAGGAGGTCCCGTACGACCGGGACGTGCTCGACCGGCGCTGGCTCTTCCTGAGCGCCGAGGGCGACGTCACCCTCGACTTCCGCGACGCCCCGTTCGTGCTCCCGACCGACGGGCTCCACACCGTCCGCACCTCGACGCTCTCGCCGTGGCTCGCCGGACGGGCCCGCACGCTCGGGGCGGACCTGAGGCCGCGGACCCAGGTCGACGCCCTCCGGCGGGACGGCCGCGGCCGGGTGCAGGGGGTCGTCGCCGGCGGCGCCGAGACGGAGGCGCTCGTGACGGTGCTCGCCGACGCGGGCGGGCTCGCCGCCACCACCGCGCGCCCGCTCCCCCCGACGGTCGCCGTCGCCGAGTCGTTCTGGGCGATGTCGGAACAGACCGTCACGGAGCGGTTCGGGGCCCGGCCGGGCTACGGCACGATCACCGAGCTCTTCCTCGGGGAGCTCTCTCCCGAAGCCCCCGCCGGAGGGTACGTGCTGCCGTTCCGGGAGGGGGTCTCCGTCGGGGTCGTGGCGCCGCTCCCCGCGAGCGGGCCGGCGCGGGACCTCGCGCTGTTGGATCGGCTCGAGCGCCATCCATCGGTCGCCCCCTGGCTCCGGGGGGCCTCCCGGGCCGACCCGGTCCGGATCGAGATCTCCGACAATCCGGAGGTCGGCCGCCCGCTGAGCGGGGCGGGCTTCCTCACGGTCGGGACCTCCGCCGGCCTCGTAGCGGCCGGCGGCGCGCGGCTGCGCGGGATCGATGCCGCGATCCGCAGCGGCCAGATCGCCGCCGAGGTGGCCCGGGACGCGGTCGCGAGCAAGGACGCCTCGGCGCTGCGCCTCGGCACGTACCGGCTGCATCTCGTGGCCCACGGCCTCCTCGACGAGCTCCGCCGCGTCCGCCGCTCCGGCCGCCGGTACCGGGA
>JASHVI010000069.1 GCA_030039525.1 Thermoplasmata archaeon | reverse complement strand
CGCCAAGGCCCCGGCCGCGAAGCGCCCCCACCCCCCGGCCCCGAAGCCGAAGGCGCGCCCCGCTCCGGCCCGGCCCGCGGTCGCGAAGCGCCATCCCCCCGCCCCGAAGAGGTCCCATGCCGCCCAGCGACGACGCTAGCCCCTCGGTCTTCGACCAGGCGCTCGAGTACCTGCGCGCCCAGGTCACGGAGGGCCTCGGCCGCATCCCCCGCGAGTCCATCCGCCAGGCGGTCCGGCTCCTCGAGAACGCGCCGGCGACCTTCGTCTATGGCGCCGGGCGGAGCGGCATCATCGGACGCGCCTTCGCCATGCGGCTCGTGCAGACCGGGCTTACGGCCTACGTCATCGGCGAGAGCGTCACGCCGATCGTGCGCCGCGGCGACTGCGTCTTCATCCTCTCCGGCCGCGGCGAGTCGTACTCGTCGATCCAGGCCGCCAACATCGTGCGGCGCGAGGGGGCGGACCTGATCGTCGTGACCGCCCGCCGGACCTCCAAGCTCGCCCACACCGCGAACGTCCTCGTCCCGTTGGAGTTCCCCGAGGACGCCGAGCAGCGGCGCTACGCGCCGCTCGGGACCCTGTTCGAATCGGCGAGCCTGCGCCTCACCGACGCGCTCATCGCCGAGCTCCTGGCGCGGCGCGGCGAGACCGAGGAGTCGATGCGGAAGCGCCACGCCATCATGGTCTAGGGCGAGCGAGCGCCGAGCCGCTCGGGCGTGCCGGCTCCTCCCGCGCCCGCGAATGCTTAAGGCAGGGGTAGAATCCCCGCGACGTGCCGAAGGCCCCGAAGGCGCCGGAAGCGAGCCTCGTCCCGGTGCCGACGCGCTTCTTCGCGACCTCCGGTAAGGGGATCAACAAGACCAGCGAGCTCAACGCCTTCGACCTTGCCCTCCTGCAGGCGGGCATCGGCGAGCAGAACCTGGTCAGCGTCTCCTCGGTCCTCCCGATCGGGATCCGGCAGGTCGAGCGGGTCCGCATCGCCCGGGGCGCGATCACGCACACGGTGCTCGCGCGCATGGGCGGGGGCGAGGGCGAGGTGATCAGCGCGGGCATCGCCTACGGGTTCCGCACGGACGGCCAGGGCGGCTACGTCGCCGAGGGCCACGTCCACGGCACGCAGAAGTCGCTGAAGGAGTTCCTGCGCTGGCGGATGGAGGAGATCGCCCACTTCCGGGGCGTCGAGCTCCGGCGGATCCAGTACCGGACCGAGGAGCTCGTGATCCCGCAGGACCACTACGGCGTCTGCATCGCCGCGTGCGTCTTCCTGCCGTAGGGCCGCGGGCGCGTCGCGCGCCGGCTCACAGGAGCTTGCGGAAGAGGAGCTTGTCGTCGAGGCTCCCGTCGACGGAGAGCTTGTGCGTCACGAGGGCCTTCATCGGACCGATCTCCTTGCGGACGAGGCCCAGGAAGGTCGCCTCGTCGGTCCGGACCGTCACGTCCGGCCGGGACGGCGCGGTCGGCTTCAGGTTCTGCAGGCGCCCCTCCTTGAGCTCGAGGCCGAAGGCGCGGCCGTCCGCGAACCGGATCGCGATGGTGCGCTGCACCCCCTTCAGCTCCTGGGCGACGCCCGGGTTCCGCTCCGCGTGGCGGTTGAACCGGTCGACCAGCGAGGCCAGGGTCTCCTCGATCATCGGCCGAACGTCTCCAGCGTAGGGGTCTCGAGGGCTCGAATAACCCTTTGCGTCGTGGCCCACGATCGGCGGACGCCGTCGGGGAGGTCACGGCTCCGGTCGGCCGCGGCCCGGCGGAGGTACTCGACGGTGCGGGGGTCCGAGGGGTAGCCGCTCCCGATCGGTGAGCCGACCTGGGATTCCAGGCGCGCGATCGCCCGGTCCCGCAGGACCTTGGCGACGATCGATGCGGCGCCGACGATCGGGAGATCTCGGTCCGCGCGATGACGCGACTCCACGGGACCCCGGAATTCGGCCGCCTCGGCGAGGCGCGCGCCGAAGCGCTCGGCCCGGACGTCGCAGGCGTCGACCTCCACGCGCGCCGGTCCGGCCTCCTGGACGAGAGCGGCGAACCCCTCGAGCTCGAGGCCGTTGAGCCGGTGACGACGCACCGCCGCGTCGACGGAGCGTGGCGCGAGCTCCCGCGAGAGGCAGGAGCCGAGCGAGGGGAGGCGGCCGAAGAGCTCCTCGCGCTTCGCCCGGGTGAGCAGCTTAGAGTCCCGTACCCCGATCGAGCGCAGCTCACGGGCCGCCCGCGCGTCGCAGTGGAACCCCCCGAGCACGAGCGGGCCGAGGACGCTGCCCCGTCCGGCCTCGTCCAGTCCGAGCACGCCGGAGCCGGCCCCCGGTCCACGTCGGCGCGACCCCGCGAGCGGAGCCGCACCGTCCACGGGGCGGAAACCTCCGCCGGCCCTTAAGCCCCTGCGGCTAGCGACGGCGATGGCGATCAGCGGACTGAGCGTCCCGGTCCCGACCCTGTTCGATGCGGAAGGCGCCCTGGACCCGGAGCGGAACCGCCGGTTCGCGGAGGGCCTCTCAAGGGCCGGGGTGGACC
>JASHVI010000068.1 GCA_030039525.1 Thermoplasmata archaeon | reverse complement strand
GGGTGCGGCCGAGGGTCGCGCGCCACGGAAGCTTCCCGACGACCGCCGACATGGGCCTGTGGGCCCGGGGGCCGACCCCCGAGAGCCTGTACGAGGGGCTCGGGGAGGCGCTCTTCGGGGCGATGACCGACCTCCGGAGGGTCCGGGCCCGGGAGACCCGGTCCGTGGAGCGCTCCGCCGACGACCCGGTCCGGTTGGCCGTCGGCTTCCTCGGCGAGCTCCTCCTGGAGTTCCACGCGGAGGGGTTCGTCGCCCGGCGGGTCCGGGTCCGGCTCGGCCGAGGGGGAGGCTCGCTGACCGCCGAACTCTCCGGGGAGCCGTTCGAGGAGGGTCGCCACTCCCGCCGGATCGAGGTCAAGGCCGTGACCCTCCACGCGGCCGAGTTCGACCCGGCCCGGGGCCGGGCCCGCGTCATCGTCGATATCTAGCCCGCTCCGGGCGGACCGGCGCGCTCGAAACCTCTTATGGCGACGAACTTAGGACGCGCCGGGTGACCGCGATCGCTCCGGCGGACCGGGATCGACCCCGCCGGGCCCCCGCGTGGGCCCGGAGGCTCCGGAGCTGGGCGCTGCCGGCTCTCGTCCTGATCGTCCTGGGGAGCGTGGCCGCCCCGTCCCTGGGGGGAGCCACCGGACCGTCGACCTCCCTCGGCGCGGCCTACGTCTCGGCCCACTGCAACGCCGTCGGCTCGCCGACGCCCTCGGCCCTGCTCGTCCAGTCGCCGCAGCCGGGCAAGAACCTCGCCCCCGGCGGCTCGATGGGCTACGAGATGCAGGTCGAGATCGCGAACTGGGCCAACCAGACGGGCCCGGTGAACCTGACCTTCCCGACGGTCTACTTCGACTTCCCGCTCACCAACGGCCACAACTTCTCCATCACCTACCCGGCCGGCAACCTCACGATCTCCGCGGGCGGCTGGACCGCCACGACCCTGCTCGCGCGCTCCGCGATCGTGCCGGGCGGGCTCAACTTCAGCGTCGGCCAGACGGCGCGGATGGACTCGGAGAAGATCGCGATCATGTCCTCCGGCAACTACGGCACGGTCCTCGCCAAGTTCCGCTGGCGCTGGACGGAGCACGAGCCGGGGGCCACCAGCACCTACCTCGGCCTCTGGACGGCCCCGACGACCCGCTCCCACTTCCCCGTCAGCGTGCCGAGCGAGTTCTTCCCGGCCGCCTACGTGGAGCTCCTCTCGACGAGCGGCTCCCCGGCGACGGCCGGCACGAACTACACGATGACCGTCACGAGCCGGTTCATGCCCGGCGAGTGGCTCCTGACCGAGCTCGAGTTCCCCTCCGGCCACGTCGTGCAGGCCGACAACCAGACCTGGCCCGCGGGCCACAGCGTCTACGACGCGGAGATCCTGATGCTCACCTGGGGCCACGAGCTGCTCCCGGGCCCGTACCTCATCCACCTGCACGACGAGTGCGGGGCCCTCCTGTACAGCCGGACCGTCACCACCCGGTTCCCGAGCACCGCGAACGTCACCCTCCTGATCGCGAAGGGATGTGGACCGATCAACTTCGGCGGGACGCATTACGCCAACAACACCACCATCTCGGTCACCCCGTCCGTGACCCCCTACGTCGTCAAGGCCCGGAACTGCCACGGCCTCACGTTCGACGGCTCGAATCTCACCGGGGGCCTCCACCTCGTCTCGCTGAAGCGCGTGCTCGTCAGCTGCAGCGGCACGCTCGAGATCCGGTACCAGTAGACCGGGGGTACCGGCCGGCGCCCGGCGGGCGCGGCTCCGGGCGGCCTACGGCATCCCGTCGACGATCGCCTTCACGCCGGCCCCGGGCGCCGGGAGGCGTCCGTGCTTCGCGAGGACCCGCTCGAGCGCGGCGAAGCAGTGCAGGAGGTCCGGCCAGTCGGCGATCCCCATGTGCCCGATCCGGAAGATCTTCCCCTTGACCGAGCCCTGACCGCCCTGCAGGAGTACGTGGTAGGTGTCCTGGAGGACCTTGCGGATTTCCGCGTCGCCGAGCCCCTCGGGGTTCTTCAGCGCCGTCACGGTGTCGGAGGCGTAGGCCCGTTCCGGGAAGAGCTCGAGGTGGAGGGCGTCGGCCGCGGCCC
The DNA here is from genome assembly GCA_030039525.1 of Thermoplasmata archaeon. Taxonomy (GTDB): domain Archaea; phylum Thermoplasmatota; class Thermoplasmata; order Lutacidiplasmatales; family UBA184; genus Lutacidiplasma. The sequence goes on along the minus strand of JASHVI010000068.1, from coordinate 1,961 downwards.
GCGTCGCCTTCGCGAGGGACCGGGTCCGCTCGATCCGGGCGTTTAGGCCCTCCTCCTTGAGGAGCTGAAGCGCCTCCCGGAGCGCGAGGAAGAGCGGGACGGCCGGGGTCCAGGGCGTGTCGTTCTTCGCGAAGTCCTTGACGTGGCGGGCCAGGTCGAGGTAGAAGGTCCCCGGGGTGAGCTCCCCGACGGCCCGCTCCGAGAGGTGGACCATCGCGAGCCCCGCCGGGGCCGCGAGCCCCTTCTGGCTCCCCGCGACGACCGCGTCGATCCCCCAGGCGTCGATCGGGACCGGGATCCCGGCGACGGCGCTGATCCCGTCGACGAGGAAGAGCGCCCCCGACCTCCGGACGTGCGGGGCGAGGGCGGCGAGGTCGTTGACGAGCCCCACGGAGGTCTCGTTGTGGACGACGGCGACGGCCCGCACGTCCCCCTTCTCGAGCTCGGCGCGCACCGCGTCGACGGGGAGGGGCTTCCCCCACGGCGCGCTCACCGTCGTGACCGCGTCGCAGTACCGTCGGCAGATCTGGTCGGAGCGCTCCCCGAAGTTGCCGTTCGAGACGACGACCGTCCGCTCGGAGCGCTTCAGGAGCCCCGAGTAGACCGCCTCGAGGCCGGCGCTCCCGCTCCCCGTGAGGACGACCTGCGTCCCGGGGGTCCCGAAGAGGACCGGGAGGGTCTCCCGGATCTCCTGGACGACCCCATGGAACCAGTCGCCGCGGTGGTTGACCGACGGGAAGCTCATCGCCCGCAGGACCCGCGGGTGGATCCGGACCGGGCCGGCGATCAGGAACGTGGCGGTCTCGGGGTCGAAGCTCATGGGGGGGAGAGCGGCACCTCGGGGTTCACGAGCGCGGCGGGGGTTTCACCTTTGAGGGCCGCCAAGAGCCCGTCGACCACGACCCCGCCGGCCCGGGACTGGGCCTCCCGGGTCGAGGCGCCGACGTGGGGGGTCGGGACGACCTTCGGGTGGGCGAGGAGCGCCGTCCGGACCGGGGGCTCGGTCTCGAAGACGTCGAGCGCGGCGCCGCCGACCTGGCCGGAGTCGAGCGCCGCGAGGAGCGCCTCCTCGTCGATCAGGGCGCCCCGGGCCACGTTCACGATCCGGACCCCCCGCTTCGCCGCGGCGAGCCGTCGGGCGTCGAGGAGGTGCCGGTTCTCCGGGGTCAGCGCCGCGTGGAGGGAGAGGTAGTCGGAGCGCGCCAGGAGCTCCTCGAGCGGGAGGAGCCTCGTCCCGTCGTCGACCGACGTCACGAACGGGTCGAAGGCGAGGACGGTGACGCCGAACGGCGCGAGCCGCCGCGCGACCTCCCGGGCGATCCGGCCGTAGCCGACGAAGCCGACCGTCTTCCCCGCGAGCTCGGAGGTGTTCGACCCCCTCGGCCAGCGCCCGGCCCGGGTCCCCTCGATCTGCGGGTAGAGCTCCCGGGCGAGCAGGAGGAGGAAGAGGACGGTCAGCTCGGCGACGCTGCTCGTGGCCGCCGCCGGGGCGTTGAAGACGACGATGCCCCGGGCGGTCGCCGCCGGCACGTCGACGTTGTCGATGCCGACGCCGCCCCGTCCGATCACCCGGAGGCGGGGCGACTTCGCGAGGACCTCCGCCGTCACCTTCGTCCGGCTCCGGACGACCAGCGCCCAGGCCGTCGGGAGCTCGGCGGCGAGGGCCTCGGGCCGCGCCGAGAGGTCGACGACCTCGCAGCGACCGGAGGCCCGGAGACGGTCCAGCGACCCCGCGTCGATCGGGTCGGCGATGAGGACGCGGGGCAGGGCCGGGCTCACGGGGGCCCCGACCTGGGCTCGATTCAAAACGCTGGTGGCGCGTCGGAGACCTCTGTGGAGTCCAACAATTGTTTCACTCCCGGCCCGGGGAGGCGGAGGCCCTGCCCTCGACGGGAAAGGGGGGGTCGTGGGGGGGTCGGCCGTTCGGCCGCTGGCCGAACTCCAAGCGGCCCGACCCTTCC
>JASHVI010000067.1 GCA_030039525.1 Thermoplasmata archaeon | reverse complement strand
GCGCAGCCGCTGCAGCGTCCCTCGTACCGCGTCCGGGGGGAGGCCGAGCTCTCCCCCGAGCTCCTCCTCCGGGACCCGAGCGGACGATCGGGCACGGAGCGCCCTCAGGAGGCTCAGCTCCAGGGCGGAGAGCTCGGCCGCCGGGGAGGGAGCTTCCTCCTCGGGGGGCGTCACGCGCGCGCGAACGGGGAGGGCCGTTAAGGGTTTCCTGCGTCCTCTCCGTCGGCGCCCGGCCTTCCTGGGTCGGCCGCCCCCGGGAGCGCCGGGGCCGGAACCGCGCGCGCGTCGGTACAAGACCTCAATAGGGGCGCCCGCTTCGAAATCCCAGTCGGCCGTGAGAGGAGTTTTTGCGCTCCGCCCGGGGCGGCTCGCCATCGTCCTGCTGCTCGCGGTGCTCCTCGGGGCTCCCGGCGCCCTCGGGCTGGCCCCCCGGCCGGGGGCTCCGTCGCCTCCCCGCGCGCTGCCGGCCCCGACGGGTCCCTCGGTGGTGCACCCCGCGATCACCCCCGCCGGGGGCTCCTCGGGCGTCGACGTCGGGGCGTCGGTCCTGGCCACCCTGGCGACCCTCTCCCAGCCCTCCCAGGCGACCCCGGACCTCGCCGACGGCGACCTCTACGTCCCGAACTTCGGGGCCCCCAACCTCGGCGGCAACACGATCGACATCTACGGGGCGGTGAACCACACCCTGCTGGCGAACGACGCGACCGGGGACGACCCGATCAACTCGGTCTACGACCCCGCCGACCAGGACGTCTACGTGCTGGACTACGGGGTCACCACCAACCTCACCGTCCTGCACGGCCTGAAGGTCATCGCCGGCATCACGACCGGCGTCGCCCCGGACTTCGCCGTCTACGACCCCGCCAACCAGTACCTCTACGTCACCGACTCGGGGAGCAACAACGTGAGCGTCGTCTCCGGCCTCTCGGTCGTCGCGAGTGTCACAACGGGACTGGACCCGGCCGAACCGGCGTACGACCCGGTGAACGGCTTCGTGTACGTGCCGAACCTCGCCTCCGGCACGGTCACGATCATCAACGGCACGAGCGTGACGGCGACCGTCGCCGTCCAGTCCCAGCCGCAGTCCGCGACCTTCGACCCGGCGAACGGCTGGGTCTACGTGGCGGACTCGCTGACGGACAACGTGAGCGTCCTCAACGGGACGTCGAGCATCGCGATCCTCCCGGCCGGCATCCTGCCGTCCTTCGGCGCCTACGATCCGGTCGACCAGTGCGTCTACGTGACGGACGAGGGCTCCAACAGCGTCGACGTCTACCACGACAAGACGCTCCTCGTCAACCTCTCCGTCGGCCAGCTCCCCCGGCAGGTCGCCTTCGATCCCGCCGACGGCAACGTCTACGTCGACGAGTGGACGTCGAACGACGTCGCGGTCCTCAACCAGACCTCGGTCGAAGCGTTCGTCGACGTCGGCATCAACCCGTACACCGTCGCGTACGACCCGATCACGCAGACGATCGACTCCGTCGACTTCAACTCGGACAACGTGACCATCATCGGCTCGCCGCCGAACGCGACGAACGTCACGGTGAACGCCCTCGGGCTGCCCGCGGAGACCGAGTGGCTGTTCGACTGGGGCCCGACCGCCTACCGGACGATCTGGACCAGCCTCACCTTCGCCTCGGCCCGGGGGACCTTCGCGTACTCGACCCCTCCGCTCGCGGGCTACCGGGCCGTCAACGGCTCCGGGAACGCCACGATCTCGACGACCCCCCTGGTCCTCAACATCACCTTCGTTCCCGCCTACCCGATCTACTTCAACGAGACCGGCCTCGTCGGCTACCCGATCTGGGAGGTCGTGCTCCCGAACCGGAACCTCACGGGGACGGGCGCCTCGCTGGAGTACGCGGAGCCGAACGGGACCTACGCCTACACGGTGCCGGCCGTCGACGGCTACGAGGCCGTCACCGGCGGGAACGTCTCCGTCGACGGGGGACCCGTCACGGTGAACCTCACGTTCCTCCCCGTCCCGTTCCCGGTCTGGTTCGTGGAGACCGGCCTGCCGAGCGGCTACCGCTGGGGGATCACCCAGGACGGGCGGGCGGTGAACTCCACGAACTCCTCGATCGAGCTCCTCCGTCCGGACGGCTTCTACTCGTTCCGGGCCCTGCCGCTCTCCGGGTACACGACCTCCAATCCCGGCGGCAACTTCTCGGTCGACAATGCCGCCCAGGAGATCCTCCTGCCCTACAACCGGAGCTTCACGCTGACCTTCGAGGCCGAGGGGCTTCCGGTCGGATCGCCCTGGTCGGTCCGCATCGGCTCGGTGACCAACGACACGACCGGCGACCTCCTCACCCTGCAGGAGCCGAACGGGACGTACACGTACCACCCCGCGACGACCCAGGCCGGCTATTCGGCGGAGAACGCGGCGGGCGAGCTCGACGTCGCCGGCTTCTCGCCGGCCATCCCCGTACCCTTCGTCGCGGTCCCGGTGAACGGGACCCCGGACGAGGTCGAATTCTCCGAGACGGGGCTCCCCGGCGGGACGCTCTGGAGCGTGCGGGTCGGGGAGAACTCGACCGAGGGCCGCACGACGACGCTCGCCCTCTGGCTCCCCGCCGGGCTCTACCCCTTCGGGGCCAGCGCTGTCGGCTACGCGGCCACCCCCGGGGCGGGGAACCTCGCGCTCCTCCAGGCCACCCTCTCGGTCGCGGTCCGGTTCGAGCCCTCCACCCTCCCGACGTTCCCGGTCGAGTTCACGGCCCCCGGGATCCCGGTCGGCACCCCCTGGGCGCTCTCGGTCGACGCGCAGAACCTCTCGGGCTCCGGCGGGAGCCCGATCTCGGTGTCGCTCTCCGACGGCACCTACCTATTCGTGGTCGGCTACGTCCGCGGGTTCGTCACCCCGCGCTTCGGTAACGTCACCGTCGACGGGGGTCCGGTGAACGTGACGGTCCCGTTCCGGCCCGCCCTGTTCGCGGTGACCTTCTACGAGGAGGGGCTCTCCGTAGGCACGAACTGGTCGGTCACGGCCTCCTCGGGGGCGAACGGGACCGCGACGAACGCTTCGACGGGGACGACCCTCACCCTCTGGGTCGCCAACGGCTCCTACTCCTTCTCGGCGGGCCGGGTCTCGGGGTACCCGACGCCGGCGGGGGGCAGCTTCTCGGTCTCCGGAAGCTCTCCGCCGCTCCTCTCCGTGAGCTACCTGAGCCACTCCTCCTCGTCGGCGAGCCCCCTCCTCGCCGAGGGGATCGGGCTGGGGCTCGTGGTCGTCGGGGTCCTGCTGGCGGTCGCGGTCTACGTGGCGCGGTCCCGGTCCGGCCCGAAGG
>JASHVI010000066.1 GCA_030039525.1 Thermoplasmata archaeon | reverse complement strand
CCGGCCGACGTGGCCTGGGACCCGGTGGATCACCGGCTCTACGTCACCAACTACGCGTCCGGCACGGTCACCGTCATCAAGGGCACCTGCACCGTGGCCGCGACGATCACGCTGCCGAGCGGCGCGGCTCCGTACGGGGTCGCGTTCGACCCGTCGAACAACTACGTGTACGTCGTCGACTATGGGACCGACCAAGTCTCGGTGATCGACGGGACCACCGTGATCACGAACATCTCGGGATTCAGCGACCCCATCGGGATCGCCTACGATCCCGGGGACAGCGTGATGGCCGTGGCGAATCTCCTCGGGGACACGGTCGGGCTCATCTCCGGCACCTCCCTCTTCGCCTCGGTCGCCGTCGGAGACTCCCCCACGAACATCGCCTACGACCCCTACTACAGCGTGCTCCTGGTGGTCAACGAGATCTCCGGCAACCTCACGGTGCTGAACGCGACCTACCCGTTCCTGTCGACCGGGCACGGTTCGATCGCCGTCGGGAGCGATCCTTGGGACGTCGTGTACGATCCGGCCGACTCGGACGACTACGTCTCGAACGTGCTCAGCGCCAACGTGACGATCGTGGACGGCGCGGGCTTTCACATCGGTAGCGTGACGGTCGGCCTCCATCCGGCCGGGCTGGTCTTCTCGCAGGCGAACCTCGAGGTCTACGTCTCGAACGTGAACTCGAACTCCGTCTACGCGATCTCGGGCCTCAGCGTCGTCGCGAAGGACAAGCTGGGCACCGGGGTCCATCCGCTGGGGCTCGGGTACGACGACGCCGACGACTACGTCTATGTGGCCGGCGACTCGAGCGCGAAAGTCTACGCGCTCGCCTAGGGTCCGCTCGAACGCGGGCGCAGCCCCGGCTCCACGGGCCCCATGGCGGGAGGGTTCCACCGGATAGACATATGCACATTCATATGAATATCCGAGGGAACGGGTCCGGCCGGGCAGATGCAGCGCGGCAATCCGGGGGACCGGCTCCGCGGGAGGCGGGCCCGGACGGGACCCCGGAGGCAGCGGCAGGGCCGGAGCGGTCGGAGCCCGCGGTTCCGGGTCGTATCGGGAGCGAACGGCCGGCAGGTCCCGACACGGCGGCGCCCGCGAGATCGGGTCCGTCGTCGGGGATCCAGCCGCGGCGGCCTCGATGCCGGTGGGCGGCGCGGCCCGAGGACCGCCGGGCGCGCCACCCTCGCGCCCGAAGGCCCCATGGGTGGCGCCAGGGGCGTCACCCTGGAACCTCTCGGTCAAAGAGGGGTCCCGCGCGCCGGCCGAGGGTGAGGGGTGGCCCCCACCCCCCCTGAAGAGGCCCAGAATCCCCGTCGTATAACCTGAATTATACGCCTTCACGTCAGAGACTCGTTCGCACGGGACCGGCCCCCGGAGAGGGCTGGTTGCGACCGTTGGCATCCAAAGTATCGTTAGATGCGATACAGAAGCGCCTACGACACTCTGTAAGGCGACAAGGCCGCTTAGGGGGCGATCGGGCCCTCGTAGGCGGGTGGGGGTGGCGGAGAGCCCGGAACGAGCCTGTAGGGGTTGCCCGTCAGGAGTGCCCCACCATGGCTAGATATGAACGAGTCTTAGAATCATAGGAACCGTAACCAACGAGCCATTGGCTCAGTTTACCCGGAAATCGACCGGACCTTCCAGCGACCGGGGGCAGGAGACAGAGCACCGCCCGTAACGAGCAGCCGGCACCCACGGGCCTCCAGCGTGGCCAGGAGCGCACACCGGGTGAGCTCCTCGGGGGTTCGAGGGGTCGCCTGCGCGGCCCGGAACCGCTCCCCCGCGCGCTCGTCGATCGGCAGGACGGTCATCCGGCGGCGCAGGCGCTCGAGCGAGGCCCGCCGCCGCTCCTTTCCGGGTGACGGATCCGTCCCCGCGAGGCTCTCGAGCTCGAGGAGGTTCCATTCGGTGGTCGCCAGCTCCTCGCCCTCGACCGTCTTGAGGAAGGCGCGGGCCCGAGCCTCCCCTCGGAGGACGCGAAGCAGGAACGGGGTGTCGAGGCCGATCACGCGCCGCCTCCCTTAGGGGCACCGCGCAGGCGGCGCAGCCGACGGCCTTCCGAGGGGCCAGAAGCCCCGCCCCACCCCCCGACGAGCTCGTCGAAGGGCCCCCGCTGGCGGAGAAGGCGCTCGAAGAGCCTCGTGAAGCTCTCACCGGCCCGGCGCTCCCGGTTCAGCGCGTCGTAGACGTCCCGGCGGATCGCGACGTTGCGCGAAGTCATGCATATGGCTATGCATATGAATATTTAGACCCGGCGTCGGACCGTCGCGCGCGTCGTCCGGGGGGGGCCGGGCCCCCGGGCCCTATGGTAGGCCCATGTCGGCGGAGAGGTAGCCGGTGATCGGAGACCCCGAGGTCGCCGTCAGGAGCAGGGCGTCGCCGGCGAGCGAGGCGTCGCTGATGATCTCGAAGATGTCGTCCTCGGAGAGGTTCCCCGCGGCTACATCGGGGTGGTTCCAGGCGCCGGGAGTGCTGAGGAAGTCGTAGGTGGCGAGGTTCGTGCCCGTCGTGTTGTCGTAGAACTTCAGGGTGTCCGAGCTCTCCGAGGATATCGGCAACAGGGTCGAGGAGTTCACGATCTCGGCCGTGAAGTTCCCGAGGTAGAGGGTCCCGTTGCCGAAGTAGTAGAACGTCGCGTTGTTCCAGTACTTCGAGCCGGCGTGGGTCTGCGCGCTGAAGAACAGGACCGCCGACTCGTTGAAGGTCGGGGTCGTGTTCGTCGTCGTGTTGCCGGAGCCCGACGTGAACCATCCCGTCGGGCAGCCGTAGCTGTGGAGGGCGTAGGACGTCGCGACGCCCGACGTCCCGTTGACCGACACGTTGAGCTGGGCGGGAGCCTCGTCGTCGAGCGTCGAACCGTTCGCGGCCGCCACGTCGCACGTCGAGAGGTCGACGGTCCAGTTGGCCGCAAGCGTCACCCTGTGCCCGAGGACCGTGTCGGAGATCTGGGTCCGGAACTCGTAGGCGACGTCGTAGGCCGAGTGGTTCGCCGTGAAGTCGGCCCCCTCCCCGTCGAAATCATAGGCGGCGGTGGCCGCCGCCGGGGAGTTGGCGTACGTCGACGGGAAGGTCAGGTTGAACCCCGAGATCGAGAGCGGGCTCGCGCAGTCGGAGCCCGGCGCGCCGCTCACGAGCATCGTCGGCGTCGCCGTGCCGCCGAACACGAAGACGATCATGAGGTCCGTCGCGTTCGCGTAGTCGAAGACCCAGGAGTTGGTGGTTCCCGAGGTCGCCGCCACGGTGGTCGACGGCAGGGTGATCGTGCTCCCGACGCCGGGCTGGAGCGTCCCGGTGCAACCGGTGGAGTTCGCCTCGGCCGTGAGGTTCGCCGTCGGGATCGTCCCGGAGGTCCCGGATTGCCAGCCGACGCTGAGCAGGAACTCCCAGGGGGCCCCCGCGGCCGACGCGAGGGAGCTGTTCGCCTTCGCGAGCGCCTGGCTGAAGGTCTCACCCTGGCCCCCGCCGCCGCCGCCTCCTCCGCCGACCTCGGTGGTCGCGGAGGCCGTGTTCGACTCCGCCGACTGCCCCGTGGAGTCCCAGACGGTCACGGCGAAGCAGTAGCCGGTGTCCGCCGAGAGGCCGGTGGCGGCGTAGGTGGTCTGGACGGAGATCCCGGTCGCCTTGGTCCAGGACCCGCAGGTCGTGCCCTGGTAGACCGTCCCGTTCAGCAGCGTGCCGGTGGGGTTGGTCCACGAAAGATCGATCACCGAGGACGTGACGGCGGTCGCCACGAGGTCCGTCGGCGCGCTCGGGACGGTGCCGCTCCCGCTGCTCCCGCTTCCCGTTCCGGAGCCTCCCGGCGCCGCGGCGGTGCAGGCGTCGGCGGTGGTGTGTCCGCTCCCTACGACCGCGGCCGTGGTCGTGTTGACGGTGGCCGAGAACTGCGCGGCGGCCTCCCCGTTCAGGGAGCCCCCCGTGGTCGAGGCCTCGTTGCACGTCGTGACGGTGTAGTTCCAGGAGCTCTGCAGGATGGACGTGCCGTCGTAGGAGAAACCGCTCGACACGGACATCTCCACATCCACCGACGAGTGGCTGCTGGCGAAGGCCGAGGCCCCGGCGGCCGACGCCGCCGCGGCGATCGCGGGGGAGTCGGCGTGGTCCGAGGGGAACGTCGCCGTGATCCCCGCGGCGGTGAGCTCCGAGAAGCAGCTCGACCCGGCGAGGCGGACCAGCGGGGTGGCCGAGCCGCCGAAGACCCCGATGTAGAGTCCGCCGCCCGAGCCGATGAAGAAGAAGAACCAGGCGGCCGAGTCCCCGGAGGTGACCGAGATCGTCGTGGACGGGATCGTGAGCGTCGAGCCGATGCCGGAGAGGAGGCTCGGGGTGCAGCCGCTCAGCGAGAGCTCCGAGAGGAGGCTCGACGTCGAGTAGGAGGCGGAGGTCGTGAGCTGGATCCCGGAGCCGACGAAGAAGGTCCACGGGCCGCTCGGCTGGTTGTTCGCCGAGTCCTGCGCCGTCGTCAGGGCGTCGTCGAACGTCTCGCCGGTGCCGCCGGAGCTGTTGCTCGGGCTGGACTTCGCGAAGGGACCGACTCCGGCCAATGCGAGCGCGCCGACCGCCGCGGCGATGACGACCACCACGACGACGACGGCGACGATGATGAGGGTCTTGGAGCCCGAGGCGGCGGCCGCAGGAGCCATCGGGGGCATCCCGGACGGCGGGGCCCCCCCGGGCATCGTCGGGGGAGGGGGCGGGGGCGGTGCCGGCGGTGGAGGGGCGGTCGACGGCGGCGGGGCTCCGGACATCTCGGGGGCCACGAAGCTCCCCTTTAAGGAGTACTCGTCAGGGCTCCTGCGGGGGCGCGCGACCTCGAGTCCGGGGCGTCTTCGACCCCCGGGGGTTCGCGGGTCGGGACCGCTCGGGGCCCTCCCGCTGCGGGAGGTCCAAGCCGAGGTCTCCGCGGAGGGTCCCCTTCCCGATGACCTCGAGGACGGGACCTTGACCGTCAGGACCGACGCGCTGAAGTCCGAGGGGGCCGCGCCGAGCCACCGCTCCTAGCGGCACCAACCTTCGGTGCACGAGAGGAACCGGTCCGGGGGGGAGCCCTGGAGCGCCGCGGAGGAGGTGAGGGGGAATCCCGGGGGCTGAAGCGTAACGGGAGACCCGAGTCCGCCGCCCTCAGCCCCGGAGCCGATCGAGGCCGCGCACGGCAGGGAGGTGTATAGAGCGTCAGTGGTGAAGCCGCTGGTCGCGTTCACGTCGGCCGAGAACTGCTCCGGCGATTCGCCCGCGAGGGTCCCTGCGCTCGGAGTGGCGAGGTTGCAAGTGGTGAGGGTCACGTTCCACCCCGCCGGCTGGAGCACCGCGGGCGGACCGTTGGCCGAGGGGCCCACGATCTGCGCCCCGAACCGGAAGCTGACGTCCACCGCCGCGTGGCTCGCCAGGAAGTTCGAGCCCCCGGCCGACGCCGCCGAGGAGC
>JASHVI010000065.1 GCA_030039525.1 Thermoplasmata archaeon | reverse complement strand
CCAGTTCTCGGTGATCGTGTACAGCTCGTAGTAGGAGCCCGTGTTGTTGTCGAAGAGGAAGTTGAACCCGTAGGTGTACGTGCCCGTGGTCAGGTCATAGACCTCGGTCTCGACGTAGATCTCTGCGAACGACTCGACCTCGCAGGTCGAGTACGACTCGTTCAGCCAGCCCCAGCTCGTGCCGCCGGTGGAGTTGTACCAGAGCGAGTAGCCGGTGGTGTAGGTCGTCGTCGGGCACTTGGCGGGGTTGAGCTTCCCGGTGGCCGAGTCGGCGATCGCGGCCGAGATCGCGAACGTGGTGTTGACGGTCGATGCGGCCGCGGAGAGCTTGAGCACCTGCGCGGCGCCGACCTCCTCGTCCAGGTCCGAGTAGGAGAGGACCGAAGTGCCGCCGAGCTTGTTGCCGCACGTCTTCGCCTTGCCGGTGAGGCCCACCTTGCCGGCGCCCGAGGGCAGGCTGATGGAGGGCTTCGTGAGGCTCGAGCTCGCGCATCCCTGGTCGTAGGCGTACTCCCCGACGACCGGGGTGGCGTTCTTGATCAGCCCGGCCGACGCGGCCGTGGCCGCCGGCGTCAGGGCCATCAGACAGGCGACGGCCACGGAGCCGAGCATGGCCAGCCCGGCGACCCATCGCTTCGCGTTCGTCGCGCGTCTCAGTTCCTTGTCGCTGCTCATTCCTTCTCCCTACCCCGCGCCGCCGGAGCCGCGGGGGCTCCGGCCGTTGGGGCTGGCCCGCGACTCCCCGATGGCTATGTAAGGCCGCGCCAGGGTGTCGCAGCCGGCCCCTCATCCTGCCCCGCCCCCTGCGCGAAGGCACGGAGCCTCCCGGGGGCGCTCTCCGGCCGCGGCCGGTGGGCGCGGAACGCGGGGGCTCAGCTACGGATCGGGGTCGTGTAGCCCGCCGGGAGATGGAAGGGCTCGGCGCCGCCGAAGCTGTCCGGGCGCGGGCCCGCCGTCTCGCCCCGCTTCTCGGCGAGGAACCGGTCGATGGCCTCCGCCGCCTGGCTGGCCGTCCCCATCGCGTAGACGACCGAGCGGCCCCCCGCGGCGAAGATCCCGGGGACCCCGGTGGCGAATCCCTCGCCCTTCCCTTCCGGCCATCCCTGGCTCGTCACCTTGAGGTCGAGGTCTCCCTCGAACCCCGTCAGGTCGGTCCGCTGGCCGACGGCGACGATCACCGTGTCGCACGGGATCGTCTCCTCGGAGCCCGGGACGGCCACGGGGGCCCGCCGCCCGGCCGCGTCCGGCGCGCCCAGCTCCATCGCCTGGACGACGAGCCCCTCGACCTTGCCGGCGCCCACGATCCGGAGCGGGGCCTTCTGGAAGAGGAACCGGATCCCCTCCGACTCGGCCTCGTGGATCTCGTCGGGGTCGGCCGGCATCTCCGCGCGGCCCCGCCGGTAGACGAGGGTCACGGCGCCCGGGGCCGAGAGCCGAAGCGCCGTCCGCACCGAGTCCATCGCGACGTCGCCCCCGCCGATGACGACGATCCGCCGGCCGACGGTCACCGATCCTCCGGCGTTGAACCGCTTCAGCATCTGCAGGGCCGGGATCACCCCCGGGAGCCCCTCGCCCGGCACGCCGAGCACGCGATGCTCCGAGGTCCCGAGGGAGAGGAAGACGGCCTGGTACCCGTCGTCGAGGAGCGCGCGGACCGGTCGCGTCACCCCGATCTTGTCGTCCTTGACCCAGGTGACGTCGAGACCGCGGTAGCGCGCCCGGTCGTGCTCGACGTCGGCGTCGGCCATGCGGTACGCCGGGATCGTCTGCATGAGGCCGCCGAAGCGCTCCTCCTGCTCGAAGACCGTGACCCCGTAGCCCCGGATGCCGAGCTCCCAGGCCATCATCATCCCCGCCGGACCGGCGCCAACGACGGCGACGCGCTGGTGCTTCGGGGCCGAGGGGACGTACGCGAGGTCGTCGTTCCCGAGCTCGAGGGCCGCGCGCTTCAGGTGGCGGATCGCGATCGGGACCCCCTTCTTCTTCACGACGCAGGCGTCCTCGCAGTACCGGTAGCAGACCTTGCAGAGGCAGGTCGCGAGCGGATTGTCCTGCAGCGTGACGCGGGCCGCCGCGTCGAAGTCGCCCTTGGCGATCTGGATGATGTACTCGCGGCAGTCCTGGGTGATCGGGCAGGCCTCGACGCACCACGGGCGCCGGCACTGGATGCAGCGCTTCGCCTCGAGGACCGCCTCCTCCTTCGAGTAGGCCCTCAATACCGGTCGGAAGTCGTGGACCCGCTCCTCGATCGGTTCCTCCACGATCGGGACCCGGACCGGGTTGAGCCGCGGGGGCGTGACGGGCTTCGCGGGCGGGGCGGCGGCAGCGACCATGCGACTTCCGGCCCCCGTACTATCTCGGTCGGCCTCATAAGGCCCGGAGGGCGGCTGCGGCGTCGTCGCACGCCCGACGCCGGTTCCCGAGGCGCGCCGACCGGCCGCGGAATCGGCCCGAACCCTAATGGGGCGCCCGGATCTCCTTCGAGGGGATGCCGCTGGACTCCCTCTCGAAATCGCTCCGGGGGGTCCTCCAGAAGATCGCCAAGGGGAGCCAGGTCGACGAGGCCCTCATCGCCGAGGTCGTCCGGGACATCCAGCGGGCCCTCCTCCAGGCCGACGTCAACGTCCAGCTCGCCCTCGACCTGACGCAGCGGGTCAAGCGGCGGGCGAAGGAGGAGAAGCCCCCGGCGGGGGCCGGCGTGCGGGACTTCCTCGTCCGGATCATCTACGAGGAGATCCGGCGGATCCTCGGGAAGGACCGGCCCTTCGAGGTGCGTCCGCGGCGGATCCTGCTCGCGGGGCTCTTCGGGCAGGGGAAGACGACCACGGCGGCGAAGCTCGCCCGCTACTTCCAGAAGAAGGGCGTGCGGGTCGGCCTCGTCGCGGCCGACGTCCACCGCCCGGCCGCCATCGACCAGCTCGAGCAGCTGGCCGCCCGGGTGGGCTGCGAGTTCTACGCGCACCGGGGCGAGGCCCGCGCCGAGGTGATCGTCGCCGAGGCCCTCGCGAAGTTCCCGAGCCACTTCGCCGTGATCGTCGACACGGCGGGCCGCGCGGGGATCGACCCCGACCTGATCGCCGAGCTGACCCGGATCCGCACGACCCTCCAGCCCGACGAGACGATCCTCGTCCTCGACGCGGCGATGGGACAGGCGGCGGGGCGCAGCGCGAAGGCGTTCCATGAGGCGGTCGGCCTCACGGGGGTGATCCTCACGAAGATCGACGGTTCGGCGAAGGGCGGGGGCGCCCTCTCGGCGGTCTCGGTGAGCGGCGCGCCGATCCTCTTCCTCGGGACCGGGGAGCACCTCGACGAGCTCGAACGGTTCGACCCGACGCGGTTCGTCTCCCGGCTCCTGGGGATGGGGGACATCCAGACCCTCCTCGAGCGGTTCGAGGAGCTGGCCGACAAGGAGGAGGCGCAGAAGGCCGCCGAGAACCTCATGGCCGGGCGGTTCACCCTGCGGGACCTGAGGGCCCAGCTCGACTCGCTCGGGCAGATGGGTCCCTTCTCGAAGCTCATGTCGATGCTCCCGAGCTTCGGCGGCGCGAAGCTCGACGACTCCCAGATCGAGGGGACGCAGGTCCGGCTGCGCCGCTTCCGCGCCATCCTCGACTCCGTGAACTCGACGGAGCTCGACGATCCGCACTCGATCAAGGGGGAGCGGATCCACCGGATCGCCCGGGGCAGCGGCCAGCGGACCGTGGAGGTCCGGGCGCTGCTGAAGTACTGCGACTCGACCCGCAAGGCGGCCCACGGCATCGCCACCAACCGGCGGCTGCGCCGGCAGCTCGAGCGCCAGTTCGGGGGAGGAGCCCCTCCCGGGTGAGGGCCGCATGGGCGTGAGTCCCGCGGCGGCGATCGCGGGGCTCGCGGTGCTCTTCCTGCTCCCCGGACTCGGCCTCACCGCGGCGCTCTTCCCGGAGCGGTTCCGTCCGGCGCTGGACCGGGCCCTCGCGGCGGTCGAGGTCGTCGCGCTCTCGGTGATCGTGAGCCTCTCGGTCACGATCCTCTTCGGGGAGCTCCTGCAGACCGCGGGGCCCGGCTTCTCGGCCTCCTGGTCGGACCCCCGCCTCGAGCTGCTCGACCTAGGGCTGGGCCTCGCCGGCCTCGGCGTCGGCGCGGTCCGGGGGGCCTTCCGGAGGTCCGTGCCGGCGACGCCCCCCGAAACGCCGGCGGGCGATCGCGGCTGGGAGACGCTCCGGACCTTCGAGCGGCTCGACCGGGAGGAGCGACGGATCGACCGGTCGCTCCGGGGAGGGGGACTCGGGGCCGGCGAGCGGGCCGACCTCGAGCGGCGGCGAGAGCTCATCAGGGCCGAGCGCCAGTCGCTGCGCGAGCGGCGGGAACGCGAGTATGCGTCGTGAGGGCGACCCGGGGGCGAAGGACCCGAAGATGGTCCTGGTCCTCCGGGGGGAGCTGAGGCTGACCGCCGGCAAGGCGGCGGTCCAGGCCGCGCACGCCGCCGTGATGCTCGCCGAGAAGGGCTGGACCGGCAAGCCCTCGGCGGAGTTCCGACAGTGGCAGGCGACGGGCGGGCGGAAGATCGCCGTCGTCGCCGAGACCCTCGAGGAGATGCGCGCCCTCGCCCGTTCGGCCCGCGGACGGGGCCTCCCGACGGTCTTCGTCGAGGACGCCGGCTTTACCGAGGTCGCTCCCGGAACGGTCACCTGCCTCGGGATCGGACCGTCGTGGCCCGGCGACGTCGATCCGGTGACGGGTCAGCTCCCGCTGCTCTGACGGGAGGCTCTGGGCCGGCCCGAGGGGCCGAGCCACCCGTGCGACGCGCTGACCCGCATCAAACGTCTAAATAGGGGCGTCCGAATCGGAGGCCCAGAATGCGGGTCCGGGACCCGCGGGGAGCGCGCCGATGAAGATGTGGATCTACATCGTGCGCCGCGTCCTCCTCGTCATCCCGGTCATCATCGGGGTGATGACCGTCACGTTCGGCATCGTATCGGCAATCCCCCTGCAGGAGAAGCTCGTCTCGTTCTCCGGGCCCTCCAAGGTCGGCTATAGCCCGCAAATCCCCTGCACCGAGATCGGGATCCCCAAAGCGGGGACCTGCCCGAACCCGTCCTACTATCGAGGGATCGCCGCGCTCGGGCTCAACCAACCGATCTACGTTCAATGGGGTCACTACATCTTCAATTCGCTCACGCTCAACTGGGGCACCACCGATAAGGCGAGCGAGGCCTCGCAGTCGTTCGGTATCGGGGGCCTTCCCGTCACCACCGTCCTCGGCTACTGGCTACCGTACACGCTCGAGCTCGCCGCGCTCTCGCTCTTCATCATCCTGCTCCTCGCCATCCCGATCGGCAACTACTCCGCCGTCTACCGGAACCGTCCGCTCGACCAGGGGGCCCGGATCATGTCCTTCTCGGGGTTCGCCCTCCCCGGATTCCTCCTGGCCGTCTTATTGCTGTTCTTAGTCACCGCGCTCTCGGGCGGCACGACCGCGACCTTCTGCAACGCCTCCTCGGACGCCTTCGAGCAATGGTACGGCTCCTGGCCGAAGGAGACCTGCTTCCCCGGCGGGATCTACCCCTCCTGGATCGGCACGCACTTCCAGACCTCCCCGACCGGCTTCCCCACGATCGACGCGCTGATCCACGGCGACCCCTACCTCGCGTTCGACACCCTGCAGCGGATGTTCATCCCGGCCCTCGTGATCGCCTACGGGTCGATCGCGGGGATCCTTCGGTTCGTCCGGAACTCGATGCTCGAGGTGATGAACCTCGACTTCATCCGCACGGCCCGCGCCAAGGGGACCCCGGAATCCGCCGTCATCTCGCGCCACGCGGGACGGAACTCCCTCAACGTCACCATCACGGTGTTAGGGCTGACCTTCGCCGGCTTCATCGGAGGTTTCGCGATCATCGAGACCGTCTTCAATCTCAAGGGGATCGGTCTCCTCCTCGCCTACTCGATCCTACCGACCCCGGACTTCGGGCTCATCTTCGGGACGACCCTGTTGTTCACGATCATCGTCGTCGCGGCGAACATCATCGTCGATGTCCTGTACGCCTTCCTGGACCCGAGGGTCCGGCTGGGCCGAGCGATGGCGACGTCGTCGGGTAAGGCCGGGGCGGCCCCGAAGGGGAGCTCTTCGGCCCCGGCGAAGCCCTCGGGGCGCCGGCCGAACCCCCGGGTCGCGCAGATGCGCCGGACGCTCTACTTCCTCAGCCGGAACGCCCTCGCGATGGTGGGGCTCGTCGTCATCTGCCTCTTCGTCGCGCTGGCGGCCTACTCGTTCACCTACACCTCGGTCCCCTCCGACCGGCTCCTCACCTACTGCGGCACGGACACCGGGAACGGCTTCCAGGACCCGAGCTGCCAGGTCTGCACGTACGACTCGACCCTGCCGCCCCCCACCGGCTGGAACCCCTCGAACTGCTACCAGGTGAACTCAACGAACGTCGGCATCGTGCCGCCGACGATCAACTTCGCCACCCTGAAGGGGGGACCGCTGCCGTTCGGCTCGCTCACCCTCAACTCGGCGGGCTCGAGCTTTTACTCGATCTACGACGGGATCGTGAAAGGCGCGCCGTGGTCGCTCGGCATCTCGGTCTCCGTGGTGGTCAGCGGCGCCGCCATCGGCCTCGTCTTAGGGGCGATCGCCGGGTTCTTCGGCGGGGCGGTCGACGAGGTGCTCATGCGTCTCACCGACATCTTCCTCTCGATCCCGGGGCTCTTACTCGCCCTGGTCGTGCTCCAGGTCTTCGGGATCGGGACCCTCTTCGCCAGCCTCAGCGCCCGGGTGGGTCTCCTCATCATCGCCTTCGTGGTCGTGTGGTGGCCGTTCTACACGCGGATCGTGCGTAGTCAGGTCCTCGTCACGCGGGAGCAGAAGTACGTCGAGGCCTCCCGCGCCAGCGGCGCCCGCGCGGGCCGGATCCTCCGCAGCCACATCATCCCGAACTCCATCTACCCGGTCCTGGTACAGGTCTCGCTGGACGTCGGGTCGATCCCGCTGCTCCTCGGCGGCATCGCCTTCCTGGGGTTCCACGTCTTCCCGGTGACGGCGTTCCCGGAGTGGGGCACGGTCGCGGCGCTCTCGGTCCAGCAGGCGGAGGCGTTCATCCAGCTGGGGCCGAATCCGTTCCCGTGGTGGCAGCTCTTCTTCCCCGGGATGACGCTGTTCATGTTCGCGATCTCGGTGAACTTCCTCTCCGACGGCATCCGGGACGCCCTCGACCCCCGGCTGAGGCGGTGAGCCCCGCGTGAGCGCGGCCGCCTCCCCCACGGTCCCCCCGTCGCCCTCGGGCGAGTCGCCCCCGTCCCCGCTGCCGGAAGCGGAGGCCGTGGGCGCCCCGACGGAGGCCGCCCCCCGCCGCATCGGGAACGTCGTCCTGGACGTCCGGGACCTGCGGACCTACTTCTTCACCTACGACGGCGTCGTGAAGGCGCTCGACGGCGTCGGGTTCAGCGTCCGTCGGGGGGAGACCCTCGGCCTCGTCGGCGAGACCGGCTGCGGCAAGAGCGTCACGGCGTTCTCGATCACCCGCCTCATCGCCGACCCCCCGGGCCGGATCATGGACGGGACGATCCTGTTCAAGGGGGCGAACCTCCTCTACGGCCTCGACCGCGAGGCCTCGTTCAAGACGATCAAGGGCACGAACCGGGTGAAGGTCGTCCGCCGCTTCCGGAGGATCCGGGCCGCCCAGGACCGCATGATGGCGGTCCGCGGCGGCGGGATCTCGATGATCTTCCAGGAGCCGACCTCCGCCCTGAACCCGATCTTCTCGATCTCCGACCAGATCAGCGAGGCGCTGCTCCTCCACCGGGGCGAGGCGATCACCCAGGGGCTCCTCAAGGCGACGCCGACGGCCCGCGGGGTCGAGCCCGCGATCCAGGGGATGCTGAAGGCCGCGCGCCTCAACGACGGGCCGGCGCTCCGCGAGGCGACGAAGAAGTTCGCCGAGGCGGCGAACCTCCCCTCCCTCGGCACCCAGGCCTACTACATCCTTCGGAACGCCTACGCCGACCCCGACGTCAAGCTCCCCGAGATCCGCAAGGCCCTGAAGCGGGCCCAGCTGGGGGGGTTCCGGCGCGCGTTCCTAAGGAGCGAGCTGACCCGGCTATCGCTCCAGACCGAGCTGAAGCAGATCTACATGTCCGAGATGCGCAACGGGCGCATCGAGCGGGCGAAGCGGAGCCTCAGCGCCTCGCGGCGCCTCCGCCACAAGCTCACCCACTTCTACTACGGGCTCTGGGGGGTCCGGGGGAGCGTCCGCAAGCCGCTGAAGGAGGAGACCCTCTGGCAGACCGTCCGGCTGCTCGAGGAGGTCTCGATCGCGAACCCCGTCCAGGTCGCCCGCGGCTACCCCCACGAGCTCTCCGGCGGGATGCTGCAGCGGGTGATGATCGCCATGGCCCTCTCGAGCGAGCCGGAGCTGCTCATCGCGGACGAGCCGACGACGGCGCTCGACGTCACCATCCAGGCCCAGATCCTCGAATTGATGCGGGAGCTGAAGAGCCGGATCGGCACCGCGATCCTGCTCATCACCCACGACCTCGGCGTCATCGCCGAGGTCTCCGACCGGGTCTGCGTGATGTACGCCGGGAACATCGCCGAGATCGCCCCGGTCAAGGAGCTCTACCGGCGCCCGCTGCACCCGTACACGCAGGGGCTGCTCAACTCGATCCCGAGGATGGACGACCCGGACAAGAAGCTCGAGTCGATCCCGGGCTCGGTCCCGAACCTGATCTTCCCCCCGGCCGGCTGCCGGTTCCACCCGCGCTGCCCGCACGCGATGCCGGTCTGCCGGGAGCACCGCCCGCCGATGACGGTCGAGGGGGACGGGCATTTGGTCGCCTGTTACCTATATAATGGACCGGTTTACAAGGGCTGACCGTCTAGGAGTCGACCGTAATGGACAACGGCTCCGAGCCCGTGCTACTCGCGGTTCGGAACCTCCGTAAGTACTTCCCCATCCGCGGCGGCATCTTCTCCACCCACATCGGGGACGTCCGGGCCGTCGACGGGGTCAGCTTCGACGTCAACGCCGGCGAGACGGTCGGCCTCGTCGGGGAGTCGGGCTGCGGCAAGACGACGGTCGGGCGGCTCCTCCTACGGCTGATCGAGCCGACGAGCGGCCACACCTTCTTCCGGCCCTCCCCGACCGCCTTCGCCCGCCTCGAGA
>JASHVI010000064.1 GCA_030039525.1 Thermoplasmata archaeon | reverse complement strand
AGGCTCCCCGTCGTCCGTCCGGGGCTCGCGCGGGAGTTCGAGGTCCTCGGCCGCGAGCTCGAAACGCCCGGGCCGGCCGCCGCGGAGCCCGAGGCGCCGGCGGCGCGCGGGGGGACGGATTAATACCCGGGGCCCGCCTCATTTTCCTCCGTGGCGGCGGACCCGCTCCCCCCGAGGCGCGGGCCCCCGGTCTTTGGGCGATCCGAGATCCTCGAGGAGTCGAGCTCCCTCCTCGACGCCGCCGCCCGGGGCCAGGGCTCGATCCTGATCCTCGAGGGGCCCGACGGGGTCGGCAAGTCGACCTTCCTTGGCGCGGTGGTCGCGCAGGCCGTCGGGAAGCGCTTCCGCGTCCTCGAGGCCCGCGCGCGCGCCTCGGACCTCCCGGAGCCGTACGGGCTCCTGCGCGAGCTGATCGCCTCGATCCCGCAGCGCACCCCCGCCCCCGGAGGGCCGACGACGGACCCCCGCGAGCTCGTGCCGATCTTCCTCGCGCCGCTCAGCACCGCGCCGGAGCTGCCCGCCTCCGGCCCGGACCGGAGCCGGGGGACCGAGGCGGAGGCCGACGCCCTCCTCTCCCGCCTCTCCGACCCCGGCGACCGTCTCCGGGGCGAGCGACGGGGCCTCTACGATCGGCTCCTCGACTTCTTCCGGGAGAACGCCGAGCAGCACCCGGTGCTCCTCGCGATCGACGACCTGCAGTGGGCCGACCGGGCCTCGCTCGACTTCCTCGTGGCCCTCTCCCACGCGCTGGCCCGCGAGCGGATCGCCCTCGTCGCGTCGATCATCCCCGGCGGCGAGATCTCCGTGGAGAGCTCGGCCGCCGTGGAGCCGATCCTTCGCTCCCCGGCGTCCCGGGTCCTCGCCCTCCGTCCCCTCACGGAGGTCGAGCTCGGGGAGTACGCCCGCTGGCTCCTCGGGGGCCGGGACCCGGCCCCCGAGGCGCTCCGCCGGTGGTACGCCCAGACGGAGGGGAACCCCCAGCTCATCGAGCAGCTCGTCCGCCTGCAGGGCCGCTCGACCCTGCCCTCCTCCGGCGAGCCCCTCGACCTCCACGCGCTCCTCCGGCGGCGGTACGAGGCGCTGCCCGAGAGCGACCGACGCACGCTCGTCTACGCGGCGGTGCTCGGCCGGGAGTTCCGCGTCGGGGCGGTCACCCGCGCCTCCGGCGCCCCGGAGGAGGAGGTGACCGAGTCGCTCGAGCGTCTCGCCAAGGCCGGCCTCCTGAGGGAGCGGGGCGAGGAGACCTACGAGTTCGCCTCGGACCGGCTGCGCACCGACGTCTACGGCGAGCTCACCGAGACCCGGCGGGGGATCCTCCACCGCAAGGTCCTCTCGGCCCTCGAGACGGGCGGCCCGGAGGGCCCGGCGTCGGTCTTCGACCTCGCCCGGCACGCCTACCTGGGACGCGAGGACCCGAAGTCGGCCGAGTACAATCGCCGGGCCGCGGAGGCGGCCGCGGACGCGCTGGCCTTCGACGAGGCGGCCCGGTACCTCGAGCGCGCGCTCGAGAGCCAGCGGCGCCTCGCGCGCCGCGACAGCTCGCTCGAGCTTCGGCTGCTCATCGAGCTTGGCCGGCTCCTGGACGAGCTCGGGGACCTGAAGCGGGCCGAGTCGCTCCTCGAGGACGCCGTCGCGCGGGCCCGGGCGAGCGAGACCGGCGAGCGCGACCTCGCGCTCGCTCTCCTCGGGCTGGCGCGCGTCCGCTCCGACCGGGTGGATCTCGCGAGCGCCCAGCGGCTCGCCGCCGAGGCCTTCGAGATCCTCGAGCGGGCCGCCGACCCCCGGGGGGTCATGGCGGCGCACCGGGTCCTCGGGGTCACGCTCTACCGGCTGGGGGACCTCGACGGGGCCGAGCGGCACCAGCGGGCGGAGCTCGATCTGGCCGAGGCGAAGGGGACCCCGACGGAGCGGGGCCACGCCCTCATCGATCTCGCGAACACGTTCATCTCGCGGGGCCCGGACCGCCTGCCGGAGGCGCTCGAGCTCTTCGACCGGGCCGACCGGATCTTCGCGGAGGGGAAGGACGACACCGCGCGCGCCCGGGTCCTCATGAACCGGGGCCTGCTCTACCACAACACCGGCCGGCTCGCCGAGTCCCTCGCGGACCTCCGGGAGGCCTCGGAGGCGGCGGAGCGCTCCCGCTCGAGGGTCTGGATCGGCTACACGCAGCTCAACCTCGCGCAGGTCCTCACCGAGATGCACGACGTGACGAGCGGCCGGCGCGCGCTCGACCGGGGCCTCTCGCTCCTCGAGCCGCTCGGGGACCGGCTCGCCGCGCAGACCGGCCGGATGATCCGGGGGATGCTCGCCGAGGAGGAGGGGCGCCTCGACGAGGCCGACGCGGAGTACGGCGAGGCGATCGAGATCGCCCGCGAGCTCGAGCTCGGGCCGGACGCCGCCGAGAGCCTGTTCCGGCGGGCCCGGCTCGCCGAGCGTCGGGGGGCCCGGACCGAGGCCCACCGCTACCTCGAGGAGTCGTTCGCCCTCGGCCTCGAGTCGTGGAAGCCGGACCTCGCCCCGGCCGCCCGACGGCTGGCCGGGGACATCGGTCTGAGGCGCGGCGCCCGGTCGCCGTAGCGGGGCGTCGTCGGATGCCGGGAGCCGAGCCGCTGGGCCCGGTCGCCCCCGACGGGTCCCCCCATCCCGACCGCCGGCGCCCGACCTTCGAGCGGGAGGTCCGCGCGATGTTCTCCCACATCGCCCGGGGCTACGAGGGGTTCGACCACCTCGCCTCCCTCGGGCAGGACCTCCTCTGGCGGCCCCGCGCGCTCTGGGACCTGGACCGGTTCCGGGGGGACCGGCCGGCGCCGCCGCGGGTCCTCGACCTCGGATGCGGCACCGGCGAGCTCTCCCGCCTCGCGGCCCGGCACTACCCGCGGAGCCGGGTCGTCGGCGCCGACTTCACCCGGGCGATGCTCGAGGTGGCCCGCCGCTCGACCCGGGGCCGTCCGGAGGCCGGCCGCATCGAGTTCGTGGAGGCGCACGCCGGGCACCTCCCCTTTCCCTCCGGGCGCTTCGACGCCGTCCTCTCGGCCTTCGTCGCCCGGAACCTCCCCGACCTCGCGGGGGCCTTCGCGGAGATGCGGCGGGTGCTCGCCCCCGGGGGCTCCGTGCTGACGCTCGAGATCACGGGCCCCGCCTCCCCGAGGGCCCGGGCCGCCTTCCTCGCCTACTTCGACCGCGTGGTCCCGGGGCTCGGGGCCCTCGTCGGGAGCGAGGGTCCGTACCGGTACCTGCCGGAGTCGCTCCGGCACCTCCCGGAGCGCGGCGCCGTCCTCGGCCTCCTCGACCGGGCCGGGTTCGTGCGTCGCGCGGCCCGCCCGCAGTCCCTCGGGATCGTGACGTCCTTCCTCGGGGAGGCCGGCGCGCCCTCCCAAAGGGGTTAAGACGCGCGGGGGGCCGGACCGGCCCCGTGCCCGACGCGCCGTTCGATGCCTTCGCGTACGCCCACGCCCGGTGGGCCGACATCGCCTGGATGAGCCAGAACACGAACCATCTCGCCCCCCGGGAGATCGTCGCGAAGGCGCTGAGCGGGGCGATCGCGCAGCACCGGTACGAGGGCTACCCGTACGCCCCCGGCGACCCCGAGCTCCGGGAGCTGGTCCTGAAGGACCTCGGGCTCCCCGGAGAGCCCGGGCTCCTGATCAGCGCCGGAGGGACCGAGGCGCTCTACATGCTGACCCGGGCCCTCCTCGCCCCGGGCGACGAGGTCCTCGCCTCGGACCCGAGCTACCTCATC
>JASHVI010000063.1 GCA_030039525.1 Thermoplasmata archaeon | reverse complement strand
ACGCCCGAGAGCGGGAGCGTGTTCGCGAGCTCGTAGCTCACGGTGTCGTAGAGGGCGTTCTCGCCGTCGAGGTTCGCCGGGTCCACGGGGAGGTAGCGCCCCGGGTGGCTCTCGACGAGCTGCATGTCGTAGCTCCGGTCGCTGAGGAGCGTGTGGAGCGCGGCGAGGTCGACGCCGTCGGAGGCGAGGACCTGGTTGAGCGCCGCCGGGAGCGTGACGTCCCCGGAGGCCTTCTGCTCGGCGACGAGCAGGGCCGTCGTGAGGACGCCGATCGCGAGCGACTCGTTCTGGGCGAGGAGGAAGTTCCCGGAGGGATCGATCCCGTTCTGGAAGTTGTCGGCGACGGAGGGGTGGTCCCCCTGAGCGATCGCCTGGAACCCGTAGTCCCACCAGCTCACGAACGCCGGCCGCTCGGCCGGCGGAAGATTCTGGTCCTGCTGCGCTAACCAGTTGTACCCCGCCTCGTCGTACTGCGGCGGGGTGTCGAGGTCGGTGCCGGCCGCGCCAAGGTAGAAGCTCGAGGCGTTCGCCGGCGCCGTCTGCAGGACGGCGGGGAGCGAGGCGTAGATCTGGTCGTCGAAGGTCGCCTTGTTGTTGTAGGAGATCCCGGCGTCCATCGCGTACCAGAGGTTGGGGAGGACGAGCCCGACGAGCGCGAGGAGGATGACCGCGTTGCGGACCTTGAAGGCCCTCCGGAAGGCGGCGACCTGGCTCCGCCGGTCGGAGAGCTGGCTCACCGAGCGCCGGAGCTTCGGGAGCCCGGCGATGTCGAGGGCCTTGATGATCGCCTCGGCCGGCAGGAGGGCGAAGGCCGCCGACCCGAGCAGGAAGAACTTCGCCGCCGAGATCGGGAGGTAGACGCTGATGAGGGCGAAGACGATCCCGAAGACGAGGACCCTCGGGAACCGGCCCCGGATCGCCCGCCAGGACCAGAGCGCGAGGCCGATGAAGGCGACGAAGAACGTGAGGACCCCGTAGCCGACGATGAGGGAGTCGATCGAGGGGGCCTGCGCCTCGGCGACGGTCGAGTAGATGAGGGTCTTGACGAAGTAGCCCTGCCCCGTGATGATGTTCTCGAACTGCGCGTGGTTGATCACGTCGATCGAGAGGATCCCGGCCGCGGCGACCACGAGGAACGCCGGGATCGAGACGATCCAGGGCGAGTCACGCAGCAGGACGAGCGGGAGGACGATGAGGAGCCCCCCGGCGAAGACGAGGAAGGGGAGCCCGAACCAGTCGAGCGCGAGGCCCTGCACGTAGTAGTACGGCAGCGCCATCGGGAAGCCGACGACGCCGACGATCCACGTCGCGAGGTAGAGGCCGAAGGAGTCGACCTTCCGGATCCGCTCGATGAGCAGGAGGAGGATCATGAAGATCACGACGGCCGCGACGAAGAACGAGAATCCCTGCCAGGCGAGGGCGAGGGCGCCGAAGCAGACCCCGGTGAAGACGGCCCATTTGAACGCCGTGCGCTCGGTGCGGACGAACCCCCGGATCCCGGCGACGATGTCCGAGGGCTTCCGGTAGCTCGCGACCCACTTCCGCGTCCCACAGGCGCGGATCGTCCTCAGGTAGGCGTAGACCGTGAGGAGGATGAAGAACATGTAGAACGAGAGGTAGTTCGCGTAGCCGAAGGTCGACGAGTCGATGTTCCCGACGGAGATCGCGTAGAGGAACGCCGCGACGACGCCGACCCGCCGGTCCGTGATCTCCTTCCCGATGAGGTAGACCGGGAAGACGCCGAGGGCGGCCCACAGCGGGCCCTGCAGCTCGATGAAGTAGGAGGTCGAGGCGACCGTGTTGCCGCCCCAGAGCCCCGCGAAGATGATGCCGAGGATGGCGTTCATCCAGTCGAACAGCGGCTCGCGGGGGTTGATCGCCCCGTTCGGGTAGTTGAGCAGCGGATCGAAGATCAGGTTGCGGTGGTTCTGGACGATGTAGTACGAGACCCGGAAGTGGTAGAAGGAGTCGGAGCCGCCCCCGAAGAGGTAGGAGGGACCGGTCTGGGCGATCAGGGGGTACATCCAGATCGTCCGCACCGCGAAGGCGATCGCGAAGGCGGTCGAGAGGAGCGCGAGCACGAGCCCGTGCTTGCGCCACCACGGCCAGCCCTGCGACTCCATCGACCGAAAGCCTCCGAAGGCGGCGCGCGAGACCGAGGGGCTGTATAAATAGGCTTAGGTGGAATTTACCCCGATAATCGGAGGGACCCTCCCCCCGGTCGACGGCGGCGCGCCGCGGCGCCTACGAGACGATGACGCTCGCGAGGGCGGCCCCGTACGTGAGCCCGGAGAGGTCGAGGGCCGCCGAGGCGCGGCTCGCCGGGAAGCCGAACGTCTCCGCCGTCACGTTCCCGAAGAGCACGGTCACCGCCTCGTAGCTGTCCGAGTGGTCGAGGCTGGTGTTGATCCACCAGTCCGCCGACTGGGCGAGGCCGGAGCCGGAGGAGCCCGAGTAGGTGTAGTTGAGCGTACTGCAGTGGAAGGCGGCGCAGTCGGTGTCGTTGTAGTCGATGGCGGAGGACCAGATCCCGCCCCAGTAGTTCGAGGCGTAGTAGACGGTCCCGTTCGTGCGGTCGAGCAGGTACGCCTCGCCGGTGAGCGAGGCGAGCCCCCCGAGGTAGCAGAACTCGGAGCCCGATCCGTTCGTCGGGTTCACGACGACGGCGGGGCAGGCCCCGCCCGCGTGGAAGGAGGTGGAGGCCAGGGCCGACACGATCCAGCTGAGCTCGACGCTCGTGGAGGTGGAGGCGCCCGGGAAGGTGGCGATGGGCAGCGCGATCGCGAGGCTGAACGCGAGCGTGACGCTGCTCCCGACGCCCGGCGCCGCCGCCGGGAGCCGGCAGCTCCGGGCGGTCGTGTGGGCGTACCAGTGGACGGAGCCGAGGAGTG
Organism: Thermoplasmata archaeon; assembly: GCA_030039525.1. GTDB lineage: Archaea > Thermoplasmatota > Thermoplasmata > Lutacidiplasmatales > UBA184 > Lutacidiplasma. Next base: position 3,358 of record JASHVI010000063.1, on the reverse strand, counting down.
AGCTCCACTTCAGCGGCATCACCGAGTCGTGCGTGCAGCCCACGAGGGTGCTGGAGAGCGACGGGACGTGCTGGACGTGGTGGTACGGGGCGAGGTAGGTGATCGGGAGCGGAAGGGCGGAGGCGCCCATGGGGAGCGCGAGCCCGATCGCCGCCGCGATCGCCCCGACCGCCAGCACCCCATGCACGCTTCGTGGTCGGGGGCCTCGTCGCATCGACGTACGCGCCGGCCGGCCCTCCCGCCCGGGCCGCCGGGTGCCCGGACGAGACCTCGGGGGCTATTTGAAGCCCGAGCGGCGCTGCGCGGGGAGGCGCGCCGCGGGACCGCAGCGCTCGGCAAGCTCAAGAGGGGGGCTCACTCCGCCGCGCCATGTCGCAGGAATGCCCCGGGTGCGGGGAGGAGCTCACGCTCTCCGAGCGCACGGTCCGGATCCATCTCGCCGAGTGCCCCAGCTGCCACCGGCGATACTCGTTCCTTCCGCACGGCCTGCCGGGCGCGCTGGAGGAGGCCGACGGCTCGGTCCCTCCGATCTCCGCGGGGGCCGCCCCGGGCGGAGAGTCCGCCGAGGCCGACGAGGAGGAGGACCCCGACGCGCCGGTCTGCGGCGAGTGCGGGTCCCGCCTCACCATTCGGGCGACGGGCGAGTCGACGATCGAGGTCGAGTGCCCCCAGTGCGCGGAGACGACGCGCTTCCGCGCGGAGGGGAGCGAGCCCGAGGCCCCGCGGCGGCGGGCCGCGCCCGGCCCCCGGGACGAGGGGGGCTTCGGCGAGGCGCCGAGGTCCCGCGGCTGCCGGCGCTGCGGCGGTCCGATCGATTTCGAGCCGTTGCCGGACGGTGGCCGGGTCGGCCGCTGCCGCAACTGCGGCAACGAGTTCCGCCTCCCGCCCCGCCGCGAGGACGACCGCGGCGGCGGCGGCTACGGTCGACCCCGGGGCCGCGGCTACGGCCGCCCGCCGGGTGGCCGGGACCGCAAGCCGTACCGACGGCGCGAGGAGGACGGGGACGAGGAGCGCCCCCGCCGATCGTACCGGCCGGGGCGAGGCTCCGGCTCCCGCCGGCGCGACGACGAGTGAGCCGGGGCTCCCGTTCGGGAGCCCCCCGAGCGGCCCGGCCTACTCGAACCGACCCACCGAGGTCGTCGTCTCGACCGCGCCGCCCTCGAACTTCGAGCGCACCGCGGCCTGCTTGCTCGCCAAGACCGGGTTCGCGATCGGTCGGTTCTTGATGCTGACCCGGATGAACCCGGCCCCCAGGAACCCCGCCGCGACGCCCTGCAGGCTCACGTTCGCGATCCCCACCGAGTTCCCGATCCCGATCTGCTGGATCACCGGCAGCGGCGTCGGCGCCGGGATCGCGAACGGAGGCGGCGCCGGCGGCGGCGGCGGGGGCGCCGTCGGAGGCAACGGCACCGGCGGCGTCACCTCCACCGTCACCGTCCCGAGCGGGAACGACTCCGTGTCCACCGTGTTGTTCGAATACGGGACGTACGTCGCCGCGGTGTAGTAGCCCTCCACCGCCTCGCTCCCCCCGGCCCGGCAGTCCTGCGTCACGCAGGCGTCCACCGGGACCGTCGCGAAGGGCGGGCCGTCCGCGATCACGTTGAACGAGGCCGTCCACGAGTCGCCGACGTACATGATGTTCGAGGAGCGGTTCGTGCTCCAGTTCCACCCCAGGTAGATCAGCCCGTTCGCCGCGTGCTCGATCGTCGCGTTCGTCTGGCAGGTCCGGAACGGCTCCCCGTTCCGATCGCACGAGGCCGTCGCGTCGATCTGGGCCGCCGTGTCCGGGAGCTTGATGTTCCCGATCGGGACATACGTGAACAAGGGGTTGCCCGTACCGGCGGCGACCTGGGTCTGGAGGACCGGGCCGAAGCTGATCCCCCGGAGCGCCTCCAGTAACGTCGGATTGTTCGTGTCCGGGGTGAGCGCCGGGCCGTGCGGGACGTACTGGAGCGTCCCGGCGTCCCCGTTCGGACAGACGTACCCCGCGGGACCGTCCCAGCTGCCGCCCGTGGCGGCGGCGAGGTCGCAGCCCGCGGCGATGATCTTGTCGACATCCTGGATCACGATCGTGCCGCCCGCGCCGCCGCCCGCCCGTCCCGAGGGCCACCCGCGGGAGTACGGATCGGTCGTGGTCGTCCAGAGGTCGATCGTGTCGACGGTGCAGACCCCGCCGATCGAGTCGGTGCAGCTCGGCGCCGTCTGCGCGAGCGCGGCGATCGAGTGGCTGGCGTTGCCGTCCTGGCTGTGGATCCACCCCTCGCAGTCGGGGCTCGCCCCGATCGCGAAGGCATAGGAGGGCTCGCACGACTGGGAGTCGTAGGGGGTCTCGTCGTAGTCGTCCGAGGCGGAGACGTAGTAGTTCACCGTGTAGGAGGGGTCCCGGGGCGCGGTCGAGCCCATCCAGACGATGACGTGGTGGGTGTCGTTGGACCAGGTGAGCCCGGAGCCGATGATCGTGCCGTAGAGGGCGGTGATGGAGGAGGAGTCGAGGATGTTGTCGGAGAAGTCCGAGTCCTCGTAGACGTAGCCGCCCTCGAGGACCTGGGCCTGGAAGGTCGAGGAGACGGCGCTGCCGAACTGGGCGGCGGGGACGAAGTCCTGGATGTCGACGTGGTACTCGGAGCCGTCGCCGTCGTCGTGGTCGGTGAGGGTGGCGAAGTAGTCGACGAGGGCGAAGGAGACCCGGGAGTGGGGGTTGGCGGACTGGATCTCGGAGGCGATCAGCTGGGCGTTCTTGACGAAGAAGGGAACGCCGTTCGACTCCTCGCAGGCGATCTGGGTCGACTCGGCGCACGGGTCGGAGCCGGAGTCCTGCGCCGACGGATCGTAGACCCCATCGTAGAGGGTCGTCTCGATGACGAAGGCGACCTGGACGGCGGGCCAGGCGAGGACGCCGCCGTTCCCGGCGTTGGCGCTGAGGGTCACTCGGGCGGTGCCGCTGCCGGCCGAACAGGTGTCGAGGCCGTAGGCGCAGATCCGGGAGGGGGTGGCGGAGATGCCGAGCTGGAGGGCCTGGGCGGTGGAAGCGTCGGGGGTGGCGGCGACCGTCGCCGCGGCGGAGACGTGGGAGGACTCGAGGCTCGGGAGGGGGGTGCCATGGACGTCCCAGGTCTGGTAGGAGAACCCGAAGGCCATGGAGGCGACGGCGACGAGGACGAGGGCGGCGAGGACGATCCGGACGGCGCCGAAGCGTCTCGGCTCTTCCTCCATCGGCGCAGGGCTCTCTCGGGTCGGCGGCTGCGGTTCCATCCTCTCCCCACTCCGGGAAGCTCCGTCCGCGCGGGACGGCTTCCTCGGCACGATTCCGCCGAGAGGGCCCCGGGGGTTAAGGGTCGGTCCGTACTTTGCTACAGCA
>JASHVI010000062.1 GCA_030039525.1 Thermoplasmata archaeon | reverse complement strand
GGAGGTTCCGGAGGGACCGGCGGCGCCGGGGGTCGGGCGGGGAACGGAGGCGCCGGCGGCAACGCGACCGGCGGGGCCGTCTACTCCGCGACGACCCCGACCTCGAGCCACGGGGTGACCTACGCCACCAACTCGGTCGCTGCAGGGGCCGGGGGAGTCGACAACTGCACCGCCGGGGTGGCCTGCCCCGGTAGCGGCGGAACCTACGGCTCGGGAGGCCCCGGAGGCTCCGCCGGGTCCGGCGGAACCGACAGCTCCGGGGGCTCGGCCGCGAACGGTACGTCCGGGACGGCCGGGGCGAACGGCGGGACCGGCAGCGGCGGAGCCGCGGGGACGAACGGGACCAACGGCGTGGCCAAGGGCCCGAACGAAGGCTAGCACCACGGAGCCGCTCGGCCCGGTGGGCCCCCTCAGGCCGGCCGGCCCTCCGAGAGGCCCCGAGATTCGATCGACGCTCGGCGGGCCCCGGCCGGTGCGGAGGCCCGTCCGGTGCGAGGGTCTCGACCGGGGCCGACCCGACCCGGCCGGAGCCCGCGGGGCGAACCTACTTAGGCAAGCCTGCCAGAACGGTGGCCCGACCTCGTCGATGACCGGGGGCCCGCCCGAATCGCAGCGTGCCGGCCGGGTTGCCGGACTCCGCGGGAGCTCGCGGCTCGGCGGCGGGCGGCGGCCCCGACGGGGAGCCGCCACCCCGGCCCTCCCTCGGGCGGCCCCTCCGGGTCGCGGAGGCTCGCGCACCGGTTGGGCTCGGCCCGCCCGCAGCGCTCGGGTTCCCTGGGTGCTGGCCGTCGCGGCGATCTCGGCGCTCCCCGGGGGCTCCCTCGTGGTCGCCCTCCACTCCGGGACCCCGACGCCGGCCGTCGCCTCCGCCGCGCGGTTCGCGGCCGCGCCGCCGACGCCGATCGCCCCGATGACCTCGGAGCTCGTCTACGGCTCGCTCTTCGGCGTCAACGTCTCCGGGGGGCCGGAGATCCCGATCCCGGGCGCCGTGGTCTACGCCGGGCTTCGACCGTGCCCGTCGGTGGGGACCTGCGCGTCGATCGACCAGGGGCTGACGAGCGGGGACTCGGCCGAGTGGAGCCTCCTGCTCCCGCCGGGCAACTACTTCCTCTGGTCGAGCCAGACCGGCCCCTTCGGCGGGGCCGACGAGCCGGTCTCCGTCGACAGCGCGGACGTGGGCCCGATCCGGCTCGTCGCGAACCCGTACCTCGGCTACTCGAACCGCACCGAGCTCCTGCCCGCCTGGAACAGCCTCTCGTCGTACGCCGCGAACTGCAACGCCGCCCTCCCGTGCCACAGCGGCTCGACGGTCCAGCCGTACGGGAGCCAGGTCCCCCTCCTCAGCTGGACCCAGGACGGGGTCTTCTACGTCAACGCGACCCTCGAGCTCGTCTTCTACTCGTTCGTGAACCAGTCCGTGCGCCCGATCGCCCCGTGGCTCGCCCTCTACGACGACGTCATGGACTACGAGGGCGTCGAGAACACCGAGTGGATCACCGCCGACGGGAGCTACGTCTACGAGTTCGGCTGCGCCCAGTCCTGCACCGACTCCTCCTCGATCATCGTCTACGCGGTGAACACCACCACGGGCCGCTCCTTCACGTGGAACGTCAGCGGCCTCACCCGGACCTCCTTCGCGAACAACGGCCAGGTCGACCTCATCGGCGAGCAGGGGAACCACTCGGTGGTCGCGCTCACCGACGACGCCGGGGTCGTGACCGCCTACAACCTCTGGAACGAGACCCAGTGGACCCTCGCGACGATCCCGTTCTTCGAGGCGAACAACCTCTACTGGGTCGACGGCCTCGACTCGTACTTCGACATCGAGGCCCAGAACGACCCGTACGACTGGGTCGTGCAGCTCGAGCTCACCGGCCCGTACCCCGGGACGACCCTCACGAAGGTCGGGCTCGCCACCTACGGCGACAACTACCCCACCGGCGGGATCAACGGCCTCGCATTCAACGCGACCTCCGGCCAGGTGATCTTCACCGCGCAGTCGATCCGCTCCCACGCGATCACGAGCGCGCTCGACCTTCAGGACGGGACGCTCGCCTCGCTGCAGCGGCTCGCCGGCTCCGAGCACACCAGCTTCGGGTTCTACCCGAACACCTCGACGTACCCGAACATCGAGGCCTCGGAGCACCGGCCCTCCTACCTCTCGAACGGGCCGGCCTTCGCCGGGTACTGGGACGGCTACTACAACAACACCTCCGCCTTCGTCAACCCGGTCACCGGCACCTGGTACGACGAGAACCTCACCTTCGACCACACCGAGTGGAACGGCTCCGGGCTCATGGAGCAGCACCAGCTGAGCCCGGCCGCGCTCGAGGGGCTCTTCTACAACACGAGCTACTCGCTGATCCCCTACGCCTACGACTGCCGGACGAACAACAGCGAGTGCGCCATCAACGGCCCGGCCGCCGGGACGGTCTGGTGGACCTGGCAGGACGGGCTCCCCGAGTTCCCGTTCCCTGCGACGGCCCCGATCGCCGAGACGCAGGGGCCCGGGCTCGTCGGAAACCTCACCGCCAACTGGACCGGCAGCGCGCTCACCGTCAACTGGACCCCGCCGGCGGACGGCGGGGACCCGCTCGTCAACTACACGCTCTTCCTCGCGACGAGCGCGGGGGACTTCAACGAGAGCGTCTCCTTCCCGCCGACCGCGACCAACTTCTCGATCACGCCCCCGCGGCTCGCGCTCACCTACTTCGTACGGGTCGAGGCCTGGAACCTCCACTGGCACGGTCCGCAGGCCCGGGCCTCCGCCAACACGACGCCGCTGCTCGGGGAGCTCAACCTGACGGTCTCGCCGGCCTGGGCCTCCGTCTCGATCGACGGGAGCCCGATCGCGCTCGCGGCCGGCGGGGTGGCGAACCTCACGCTCGCCGCCGGGAGCCACACGCTCCACGTCTCCGCCGTCGGGTACCAGAGCCTCTCGGAGCCGATCGAGGTCCCGCTCCGGAACGTCACCTCCGTCAGCGTCGCGCTCGTCGGGGTGGAGCCGGTCCTCGCCGGCACCCTCACCCCCACCGACGGCGCCGTCGACATCGACGGGGACCCGGTCGGCGTCAACGGGACCACCGGGGGCTTCTTCGAGGTCCTCTCCCCCGGCACCTACACCGTGACCGCCTCGGCGTACGGCTTTGATCCGTTCGGGCCGATCGAGGTGAACCTGAGTTACGGCGGCTCCGCTTTCGAGCCGATCGTCCTCGCCGCGGCGACCGGCGAGATCCGGGGCTCGGTGGCCCCGTCCGACGCGCTCGTGACCCTCGACGGGGCCCCGGTCGGGACCCCGAACGGGCTCCTCGACCTCTCGGTCGACGTCGGGACCCACGAGCTCTGGGCCGGGGAGCCCGGCTACCTCCCGGAGGAGTCCGGCTCCTTCCTCGTCGCCCCCGGCGCGGTCGTCTGGGTCAACCTCACGCTGCGCCCCTTCTCGGCGCTCTGGGTGATCACCGCCAACCCGTCGAACGCGACGATCTCGATCGACGGGACCTCGTACCTTCCGGGGGAGGCCGCCAGCGGCATCCCGGTCGCCCCCGGCCCGCACCAGCTCAACGTCACCGCCCCCGGGTACAACCCCTTCGAGACGAACGCGACCGCCGGCCCGAACGCGACCTCGGTCTGGCAGATCACGCTCAACCGCACGACCGGCTGGCTCCTCGTCACCGTCCACCCCGCCGACGCCCGGCTCTCCGTCGACGGCGCGCCGGTCCCGGCGACGACGAGCGGGGAGTACAACCTCACGCTGCCCGTCGGGCGGCACGACGTGAGCGCGGCGGTCCCGGGCGGGGCCTCGGTGACCGCGGAGGCGGACGTCCTCGCCCACGCAGGGGTCTCCGTCGCCCTCGTGGCCCCCTCGGTCCCCTCCAACTCGGCGCTCCCCTGGGTCCTCGCGGGGGCCGTCGGGGCCGCCGTCGGGGGCGGGGCGGTCTACGCGGTCTCCCTGCTCCGCCGGAGGAAGCCGCCCCGCCCCGCGCGCCCGGTCTCCCGGTAGGTTCAGGGCCCCGCCCGCGCGTCCGGCGGACTACGAGGGCTTAAGCGGCCCGCCACCCCTCGACCGGCGTGCGTCGCCGGTGGCTGGCCCTCTGCGTCGCCGGCGCGGCGGTACTGCTCCTCGCGCCCGGCGCCCTCGCCGGGCCCTCGATGGCGGTCGGCACGGGGCCGGCGGTCTCGGGCGGCCCCGCCCCGACGATCGTCGTCGCGGGCGGAGTCCATCCGGCGGCCGCGAGGTGCTCTTCGAGCTCCCTCTGCCCGGCCTGGGTGCGGACAGCCTACAACTTCACCTCGATCCTCTCGAGCGGGCGGACCAACGGCACGGGCCAGACGATCGTGATCGTCGACGCCTGCGGCGACCCGTCGATCGCGAGCGACCTCACCACCTTCGACGTCGCCTACAAGCTCCCGAACACGACGCTCACGGTGATCCCGTTCGGAACGGGGAAGAACTGCCGGAACTCCCGGTGGTCCCTCGAGACCTCGCTCGACGTCGAGTGGGCCCACGCGATGGCCCCGGGGGCGTCGATCGACCTCATCGTCACGACCGCCCCGACCTCCTCGGAACTCTTCGGGGCCTGGGGCTACGCGCTGACGAACTCCCTCGGGGCCCAGATCTCCAACTCCTGGGACGGGAAGGCGAAGTGCCTCGGATCGCTCCAGCGCTACGTCGCGACCGCGAAGACGGACCGGGTGACCCTCCTGGCGTCGAGCGGCGACGGCGGCTCCTGGGGGACCGGCCCCGCCGGACCGTTCGGCGATCCGGCCGACTGCTCGGAAGTGATCGCGGTCGGCGGGACCGCCCTCTCGGTCGGGAGCGGCGGCGCCTACGCCGGCGAGTCGGCCTGGGCGGGCTCCGGCGGCGGGTACGTCTACGGCACCCACGAGCCCGCCTTCCAGCGCACCGCGAACATCCCCGACCCCTCTGGGGTGATCGGGAAGCCGGACGTCGCCGCGGTCGCCGACCCGAGCACCGGCGTCTGGGTCTACAACTCCCGGATCTCCGGCTGGGCGGTCGTCGGCGGCACGAGCGTCGCCTGCCCGATCTGGGCCGCGCTCATCGCCGACGCGAACTCGGAGCGGGCCGCGAACGGCTTCAAGCCCCTCGGCGAGGTCGGCCCGTACCTCTACGACACGATCTACGGGGTGAACGGGACCGGCGCGAAGTACGGCGCCGACTTCCACGACATCACGACCGGCTCCAACGGCTACGCGGCCGGCGTCGGATGGGACCCCGCGACCGGGCTCGGCTCGATGAACGCCGCCGCGCTCGTGAAGACGCTCGGCGGCACGAAGAGCGCCTGATCCGGCCCCGAGGCCGGCGCTAGTGGGCGTTTCCAGAAGTTCCTAGCCTAGCACGGCTCATCACGGCATCCACCCCTCCTCTTCCGGGTCGTACTCCTCGAGTTTCTGGAATCCCTTCACTCCGACGACCGACAATACCGAGGGA